>JBEDAQ010000092.1:0-7734 GCA_041177685.1 Actinomycetota bacterium
CTGTAAATCTAGTTGAAGCATTAACCATTACCGCGGCGCAATCAGATAACGCGATAAATGCATCAGCGTTCTCTTTGGATTCGGTAACGATTGCCTCAGTGTGATTAGTGCCGTATTTCAATATGTGATCGGCGGCTGCCAACAGTGATGGAACTACTCCGACATTCATCTCTAAAACACCGTACTCGGTTGACCAACTTTCATTACTGGCCAAAGTAGCTGGAATGCCAAGTGATTTAGCCACCTCAAGAGCCTGCGTATCGCAGTGCAGTACAACACCTGAATTGTGCAAGGCTTGCAACGCGGTAGGTAAGAAAAGGCTGGCGACTTCTTGATGCACCAACAAAGTTTCAGCTGCATTACAAACGCTGGGGCGATGACACTTTGAGTTAATCAGGATAGGTAACGCTTTTTCCAAATCCGCCGCTGAATCAACGTAGACATGGCAAACTCCAGCACCGGTTTCGATTGTTGGAACAGTTGACTCATCAACCACCATACGAATTAGAGCCGCACTTCCGCGTGGAATTACCAAATCTACTTTTCCTCTAGCGTGCAAAAGCGCACGAGTGGTGTCTCGATCATGCGAAGGAATAAGCTGCAATACATCCGGAGAAATAACGGTCTTAGCCAAACTCTCTCTCATAATCTCAACTAAAACGGCGTTGCTCTTCTCTGCTGAGGAAGAACCCCTCAGTAAGGCGGCATTTCCGGACATCAACAAAATAACAGCGGCATCAACTGTGACATTTGGCCTTGCCTCATAAACCATGCCCACCACGCCGAAAGGCACCGTGATTTGTTGAAGGTGTAATCCATTTTCTAGTGTTCTATCTCGAATTACATTACCAAGTGGGTTTGGTAACGCAGAAACTTTGCGAGCACCGTTGGCAATCCCTTTGATTCGGGAAACATCAAGCATCAAACGATCTAGAAGTTGGGAGTTTAATCCCGAACTTTTGCCCTGCTCCATATCAGCTTGATTGGCAGCAATAATCCGCTCTTGATTACTCTCGAGCGCATCCGCAATTGCCAATAATGCAGCTTGCCGTTGTTGATAGGTGGCTGCAACCAAAGTTCGCGCGGCATGACGTGCCAAATCCGCCAAATCTGAAATCAATTTGTCATTACTCATAGCAACACCAAATCATCACGATGGACCAATTCTCTCTCGTACTCAGCTCCAAGCTCTCTTGCTAAATCTTTGGTAGAGCGCCCTAGCATCTGTGGAATTTCCTCGGCATCAAAAGCTACTAACCCACGGGCAATGACCACGCCAGAGCTACTAACCAGCTCGACGGTATCACCTGAACTGAACTCACCCTCAACCGCTGTTACTCCAGCCGGCAACAAAGAGACTCCTTTTTCTTTAAGAGCCACTACCGCTCCATCATCAAGAATTAATCTTCCTCGTGGAGTTGCGGCATGTGCCAACCACAATAAGCGAGAGGATTTCTTGCTAGCTGAAGCGACAAATAACGTTCCGTTTTCAGAGCCAGTTATAGATTGCGAAACCTCATTTAGTGAAGTCAGCAGCATCGGAATACCTGCACCAGTGGCGATACGAGCGGCTTCGATTTTGGTAACCATGCCACCGCTGCCGACCTTAGAGCCAGCGCCGCCAATATCGGCCTGCTCAAGTTGATCAATGCTTTTTACTTCAGAGATTTTCTGAGCGTTGGGTTGAGTTGGGGGTGCGTCATACAAAGCATCTACATCAGTCACTAAGACCAACAAATCGGCACCAACTAAATGCGAAACCAACGCCGCGATTCGATCATTGTCACCAAATCTAATCTCCTGCGTTCCAACCGAGTCATTCTCATTAATAATCGGAACCACACCAAGCTGTAGAAGTTTGAAGAGGGTGCGCTGTGCATTCTGGTAATGAGAGCGGCGCACAATATCTTCAATGGTCAAAAGCACCTGTGAAGCAGTGATCGAGTGACGTCGAAAAGATTCGGTATAGCTATGAATTAACAATCCTTGTCCGACAGATGCCGCAGCCTGCTGTGTAGCTAGATCCTGTGGACGAGCCTGCAATCCAAGCGGCGCCAAACCAGCTGCAATCGCACCAGAAGATACGACTATTACCTCTTTACCTTTTTGCTTTAGCTGCACGACAGCATCGACTAACTTGGAAACAGCAGTTTGATCTAATCCAGCTCCATCTTTTCCAGTTAATGAGGATGAACCGATTTTAATGACAATACGGCGCGCATCTGCGACTACTTGGCGGTTCATTTCTGATCTTCCTCTACTCGAGGATTAGTGGGATCAGAGATGTTGTACTCCCATTGTTGGGCTAACTCTTCATCATCTAATTGATCGACAGCTTCCTCATCAAACTTTTCCCAGCCGCGTGGAATTCGTAGATCATCACCGCGTGGACCGGATAGCAACTCTGCACCAGCCTCAATGGTTGGTTCCCAATCAAAGATAACCGCATCATCACCGACACCGATGCGCACTTCATCACCTTGCTTGGCGCCCAGTTTGAATAACTCTTTCTCAACACCCAAACTAGCCAGACGATCGGCTAAGTAACCAACAGCTTCTGCGTTACCAAAATTGGTTTGGTGCACCCATCGCTCGGGGCGCGCTCCAATTACTGTGAATGAACCATCTTCATTAGCGGTAACTTTAAATCCGGCATCATCAACAGGGGTTGGGCGCAGAACAATTCTCGCCTTCTCCTCCTGGCTTTGTTTGGCTCGATACTCATTTACTAATCTGGCCATGGCATACAACATCGGCTCTAGCCCAATGCGTGCAGCTGCAGATATTTGGTAAACCTCATAACCACGTTCACGTAACAAAGGCTCCACCATGTCCGCCATCGCTTTGCCATCTGGTAAATCAACCTTGTTTAAGACAACAATTCTTGGTCTATCACTCAAATCCTGGGCGTACTTCTTTAACTCTTCTTCAATAATTTCAAAATCTTTAATTGGGTCGCGGTCACTTTCCAATGTTCCGCAATCCAAGACATGCACGAGAGCAGCGCAACGCTCAACATGGCGCAAAAACTGTAGGCCCAGGCCTTTACCTTCAGATGCTCCAGGAATAAGACCAGGAACATCTGCAACAGTAAACCTTGATTCTCCAGCTTGGACTACACCAAGGTTTGGCGCCAAGGTTGTGAATGGATAATCGGCAATCTTGGGACGTGCCGCAGAAATCGCAGCTACTAGCGAAGATTTTCCAGCACTGGGATAACCAATCAATCCAATGTCAGCAACTGATTTCAATTCGAGAATCAAAGTGCGTTTTTCGCCTGGCTCACCAAGTAAAGCAAAACCAGGAGCTCGTCTGCGAGAAGAGGCTAATGCGTTATTGCCTAAACCTCCCATGCCACCTTTTGCAGCAACAAAGCGGGTGCCGGTGCCAATCAAATCAGCTAGAACACGGCCATCTTTTGTCATTACTACCGTGCCATTAGGAACGCCCAAAATTAGATCTTCGCCATCAGGTCCATTTTTCAATGCACCATAACCTTGTCTTCCAGAGCTAGCGCTGCGATGTGGTGAATGATGAAAGTCCAACAAGGTCGTCACACTTGGATCAACAACAAGAATGACATCTCCACCACGACCACCGCTACCACCATCTGGTCCACCTAGAGGCACAAACTTTTCACGGTGCACTGAAACGCATCCGTCTCCACCTTTTCCGGCAGAGGCATGAAGGGTTACTCGATCAACAAATGTTGTCATTTACCCCTCTTTCCTTTATTGCTTTAAAACTATTTAAAACACTTTGAAATAAAAAACGGGCCCGTATTTACGGACCCGCAATTTATTAAGTCCGTTGTATTAGGAAACCGGAACGATATTAACTACGCGACGACCACGTGCATTTGAGAACTCAACTGAACCAGAAGCGAGCGCAAACAAAGTGTCATCTTTGCCGATTCCTACATTCTTACCTGGGTGAAACTTGGTACCACGTTGACGAACAAGAATCTCGCCGCTGTTAACAACCTGTCCACCAAAACGCTTGATACCAAGGAACTGTGGATTGGAATCGCGACCATTGCGGGTTGAGGAGACGCCTTTTTTGGATGCCATTTTTTGCTACCCCTTACTTCACGCCATTAATCGCAGTGATTTTCACGCGAGTGTTTTTGGAACGGAAACCTTGACGACGACGATAACCAGTCTTGCTCTTGTAACGCAGAATATGGATCTTTGGACCCTTTACCTCTGCAACAACTTCGCCAGTTACTTTTACGCCTGAAAGGAGCTTTGGATCTGAGGTAACAGCAGCACCATCAACTACCAAAACAGCAGGAAAGGTCACGGTTGAGCCAGCTGCAGCATCAATACGGTCTACAAAGACGGTATCGCCGACAGCGACTTTCTCCTGGCGGCCGCCAGCTTTAACTATTGCGTACACGATTTTCCTTCCAGTGGCCCCTAGTCGGGGTCCTTCAAACAGGGGGCTAGGTTACGGATTACTCCGTATTTGGGTCAAACTGAGTTAGGCGGTCACCACCCCAGAGCTGGCGGCTCTGCGACGCTTCCGGCCAAAACGGGGTTTTCCTTCAGAATCCTGGCTCTCTGGAGTCGGTGCTTCCGAAACAGCCTCCTGCTCGGATTCATCAACTTGATCTTGAGCCTCTTCTTGTGAGTGATCATGAGTTGGAGTGATTTCACGGTCCAAAGACTTCTTATTTACCGGCTCCATATGAACATGGATTCCTCTTCCACCACAACTTTCACAGGTTGTAGAGAAAGCTTCAATCAAACCTTGTCCCACACGCTTACGGGTCATTTGAACTAAACCAAGTGAAGTGACCTCAGCGACCTGATGCTTGGTGCGATCTCTTCCGAGGCATTCAACTAGACGACGCAAAACCTGCTCACGGTTTGATTCCAAAATCATATCGATGAAGTCGATGACAATAATTCCACCTAAGTCGCGAAGGCGAAGTTGGCGGGCGATTTCTTCAGCTGCCTCAAGATTGTTCTTAGTGACAGTCTCTTCAAGGTTTCCACCTTTACCGATGAACTTTCCAGTGTTTACATCGATAACCACCATTGCTTCAGTGCGATCAATAACTAGAGAACCACCTGATGGAAGATAAACCTTGCGATCCAAAGCTTTTGCTAACTGTTCATCAACACGATTTTCCGTGAAGAGATCTTTAACGCCGGTCCACTTTTCAATCTTGGAGATTAACTCTGGTGCAATATGGCCCAGATAGTTATTAATATCTTCCCAAGCGCCATCACCTTGAACAGTTAGTTTGCGGAAGTCTTCATTGAAAATATCGCGAATAACTCGAACCGTTAGATCCGGTTCACCATAAAGCAAGGTTGGAGCATTGACATTTGTGCTCTCTGATTTCTTCTTAATGTCTTCCCATTGTGCTTTCAATCTGACCACGTCACGGGTTAGCTCTTCATCAGATGCACCTTCAGCTGCGGTACGTACGATGACGCCTTCTTCATCCGAGATCAATCCTTTTAGGATCTCCTTCAAACGAGCACGCTCTGAGTCCGGTAGGCGTCGAGAAATTCCACTCATTCCGCCACCTGGAACATAAACAAGATAACGACCAGGTAATGAGATCTGGCTAGTTAAGCGGGCACCCTTTTGCCCAATTGGATCCTTGGTTACCTGCACCAAAACTGATTGCCCAGTTTTCAAAACTCTCTCAATCTTGCGCTCTTGGTTGTCGGTCAAACCTGCTGCATCCCAATTAACCTCACCGGCATACAAAACAGCGTTGCGACCCTTACCAATATCAACGAAAGCAGCCTCCATGGAAGGCAGAACATTTTGAACCTTGCCTAAATAAACATTGCCTACATAAGAGATGTTGCTGTTGCGATTTACATAGTGTTCAACCAGAACATTATCTTCCAAAATTGCAATCTGAGTTCGATCACCTTGCTGGCGTACCAACATCTCTCGATCTACTGATTCACGTCTTGCCAAGAACTCCGCATCAGTCAGGATAGTTCCGCGGCGACGGTTTTCGCGATAATCTGATTTGTAATCGTTGTAACGATGGCGATCCCGACCGCGATCACGGTCACGATCACGGAAGCGGCGGTCGTTGCGTCCACCTCGATCATTACGGTCAAAGTTCTTACGCTCTCTTGCCGGCTTTTCTTGCGCCGGACGAGATTCGCGCACCTTAACTACTGTGACTACGCCATCTTCTTCAACGGTCTCCCCTGGTGTAACACCATCGGAGCCGGAGCGGCGACGGCGACGACGTTTCTTGAATGCAACAGAGGTTGCTGAATCCTCATCCACTGTCGTGGTTGTGGAGTTATCCGCAATCTGATCATCGCCACCATCTTTGTCAGAACGGCGACGTCCGCGACCACCACGTCTGCGGCGACGGCGACGGTTTTCATTCTCGCTCTCAGTTTCGGCGATATTTTCAGAGGCTTTTTTAGCCGGAGCTTTTGCAGCCTTAGCCTTTGGAGCAGCTGCAACAACTGGTGCGGCTTGGAAGATTGGAGCAGGAATAACACCTGCCGCCTTACTCTTTTTCTCTGCAGGCTTATCTGCGCTCTTGTCTGAACTCTTAGCAGCTGTCTCTTTTGGAGAGGTTTTCTTTACAGCGCGCTTACGCACTTTTTTTGGCTCATCAGCCATACGATCAAATCCTTTTTAATATCTAGAAAGTTTCCTAGTTAATGACCTTGCGGTCATTATTAAAAAAATCTCTGGTGGCGCCTGTATCTGGATCAGCCGATCCGCACCTAAAGAGCGGTCCTGGCGACCTCGAGATATTGAGGCGATTCGAACCCCCGAAGTATGGCAGAACTGGGGCCAACGAGCCTAATTTGAGCGTGAATTCAACTAGCGTGTTCGCTGATAAACATTTTGTAACAAACCCACCCCGATTAGGTTTGCGAACATACTTGAGCCACCATAGGAAAGAAACGGTAGTGGAACACCGGTCATCGGCATCAACCCCATTGTCATCCCGATATTTTCAAAGATCTGGAATGAGAACCAAGCGATAACACCAACGCAAACCATGCGGCCAAATAAATCATTGGTACGACGTGCAATGGAAAATGCCCGCATCAGAATTACAAAGTACAAAGCGAGAATGAGCCCAGCTCCTAGAAAACCTAACTCTTCTCCCGCAACAGTAAAGATGAAGTCAGTTTGTTGTTCAGGAACAAATCTGCCATTGGTTTGCGGACCATCAAACAAACCTTTTCCAATTAAACCTCCTGACCCAATTGTTATACGAGCCTGCCTAAGCTGATAACCACTGGCTTGTGGATCAGCATTTGGATCTACGAAGGAACGTAAACGATTTAACTGATACTCACTTACCTCACCACTTGCTACCGCCAAATAAGCACCAGTAATTCCTACAACAATCAAGCCAAGTACCCATCGCAGTCCTGCTCCCGAAACCGCAATCATGGTGATAACACATGCTGAAATAATCAGAACGGTGCCCAGGTCTGGTTGCAAGACAATTAAAAAGACCGGAACAGCCGCTACACCAAGAGATTGAACTACCTGTTTATCGGTAGGAGCATCGTTGTTGGCTATGCGCTCGGAAAGAATTAATGCCATTCCAATTATGATCGAAATCTTTGCTAATTCCGCTGGTTGAATTTGAAAGCCACCTGGAAAGGAGATCCAGGAACGGGCGCCGTTGACCGTGGAGCCCAAGCCCGGAATCAAAACCACAATCAGACCCAGAACACCAAGTCCCCAAACCACAGGGGTGTAGGCCCTTAATAG
>JBEDAQ010000093.1:0-2908 GCA_041177685.1 Actinomycetota bacterium
CGACATCATCGTCGGATTTCCCGGTGAGAGTGAATCTGAATTTCAGGAGACGATGAATCTTTGCACTGAGCTACGTTTCCTCGCGGCCTACACCTTCCAATACTCAAAGCGTCCCGGCACTCCAGCCGCTGAGATGCCGGATCAGATTGCACCAGAGGTGGTTGCCGAGCGTTACACCAGATTGCATGAACATCTGAACTCGCTTTCCCAATCGGTTAACGAAGATGTGGTTGGTAAAACTGCAGAGGTTCTAGTAACCGATGTTGATGGTAGCCGCGCGAGCGGAAAGAGCCGGGATTTCAGATTGGTGCACTTTGATGCATTAGATGGCATCCGTCCGGGCGACATAGTTGAAGTAGTTATTGGTAGCGCCAAACCTCATTTTGTTTTGGCTACTGGAGCGCCAGTGAGTTGGCGAAAAACCCGCGGTGGGGATGCATTTGAAGCACGTAAAAAAGAGGCTGAAGCCAAAGGTGTAATGCTAGGTATTCCAACACTAAAGAGCGTTCCCGGTAAATGACATTAATAGTCATAGGAGGAGCGACCGCAACTGGTAAGAGTGATTTAGCGGTTGCCTTAGCAAAAGAGTTAAAAGGTCATGTCATTAACGCGGATTCCATGCAGCTATATAAGGGCATGGATATTGGCACCGCGAAGTTATCTATGGAAGAAAGACAGGGGGTACCGCATCATTTAATTGATGTGTTGTCAGTGCGACAAGAGGCTTCTGTTGCCCAGTACCAAATCGATGCCCGTAATCTGATTGATCAATTGTTAGAGCAAGGTATCCCTGCCATCGTGGTAGGTGGAACCGGTCTTTACATAAAGGCAATTCTCGATGATCTCAACTTTCCAGATACTGATCCAGAGGTCCGGGAGCGAATCGCTAAAGAGGCTGGAGTGCTGGGCGCTGATGTAATGCATCAAAGATTGGTGGCTTTAGATCCGGCAGCTGCTGCAGCAATTCCTAAGGAAAATGTTAGAAGAGTTGTGCGCGCTCTAGAGGTTATTGAGTTAACCGGTCAGCCATACACCGCTAATTTGCCCCGTGCAGGAAGTTCAAAGTATCCGCAGGCCAAACAGTTCGGATTGGTCATGGAGCGCGAAACATTGCAGGAGCGGATTGATTTACGTGTAGAGAAAATGTGGGAGCAGGGATTGGTGCGCGAAGTCAGAGATTTAATGAGCGAGGGAATGCTTGAGGCTCGCACCGCTCAAGCAGCTTTGGGTTACGCCCAGATAATCAAATTTGCACAAGGCGAGCTGAGTGAAGACGAGGCAAAAGAGGAAACCAAACGGGCCACTCGGCAGTACGCCAGAAGACAGGAAACTTGGTTCTCCCGAGATGAACGGATTACCTGGTTAAAGAAGGCCCCAACCCAGGAGTTAATGGAGCGCGTACTTTTATCTACCAATACATCTAATATTGGAAACATATGAGTTCTAACCTGGTTGGCACCTACGGACACGGCACCGAAAATGATTTTGTGCTCGTCTTTGACCCTGAGGATAAGAACAACATCTCCTCCAAGCAGACCGCGGCAATCTGCAATCGCCAAAGCGGTATTGGTGCAGATGGCTTAATTCGAATCACCAAACGTGATGGCAAATGGTTTATGGATTATCGAAACTCTGATGGTTCTTTGGCAGAAATGTGTGGCAATGGAATCAGAGTTATGGCACGTTATTTAGTTGATAGGGGTCACCAACCTGCGGGAATCTTTTCGATTTTGACCCGAGACGGTGCCAAGTTTTTAAGTGTTCCAGAAGTTGGGGATATCAGCGTAAACATGGGCCAGGTTCAAATAATTGATGGCGAAATCACCGCCGCCAACAATGGAAAATTATGGAATGGTTTTAATGTAAATGTTGGAAACCCGCACGCGGTGGTATTTGTTGATTCAATAGATGATGTCGGTGATTTAAGTGATGCCCCAGTTGTTAGGCCAAAGGATTCTTATCCTGAAGGTGTAAATGTTGAGTTTGTAGAGTTTCTAGAAAATGGCGAGCTAAAGATGCGGGTGCACGAGCGGGGCAGTGGTGAAACCCGTTCCTGCGGAACTGGAACCTGTGCAGTTGCTTTGGCAGCGACTATCAAAAAGGGTATGCGTTTGCCGGCTCGCTGGGTAATTCATCCACCCGGAGGACGATTAGTTGTTGAGATTGACCCGCATTCCAACGCGGTATTGATTGGCCCAGCAGTTTTGTTAGCAGATCACAATTTGGAGCCATTTCTTGTCTGATCTTGGTAACTCTAAATCTGGTGAGTTTGATGAGCTGGATGCGCTAATTCAAGAGAGCCAAGAGGTTGCGGCAGATTACGACTCTGACATTTTTATTCCAGATTCATTTCAATCTACTCAGCAGGAGTTAAGTGATCGTCAGGCGCTGCGCCGGGTTGTAGGACTTTCGACAGAGCTAACCGATATCTCTGAAGCCGAGTACCGCCAGCTCCGACTAGAGCGGGTTGTCTTGGTGGGGGTTTGGACCGAAGGAACGGTTAAGGATGCCGAGAACTCCATGGAGGAGTTGGCCGCTCTTGCCGAAACCGCCGGCTCAACTGTTATGGATGCGATTATTCAAAGAAGAGACAAACCCGATCCAGCAACCTTTATCGGCTCTGGAAAGGTCAGCGAGTTAAAGGGGATTGTTAAATCAACTGGTGCGGATACGGTGATCTGTGATGGCGAGTTAAGTCCTTCGCAATTAAAAAACTTAGAGGATCGAATCAAGGTAAAAGTTGTTGACCGCACCGTTTTGATTTTGGATATTTTCGCACAACACGCCAAAAGCAAAGAGGGAAAGGCTCAGGTTGAACTAGCGCAGATTAGTTACCTACTTCCAAGGTTGCGCGGTTGGGGTGATTCACTTTCTCGTCAGGCGGGCCGTGCTGCAGGAATTGGTGGCC
>JBEDAQ010000094.1:0-3184 GCA_041177685.1 Actinomycetota bacterium
AAGTAAATGCCAAACACCGCAACACAAGAAAAAACGGTAAAGGTTCTTGCTACTGCCCAGGTTTTAAATGGCGTAGGTACTGCCGGCACGGTAGCTGCGGGATCGCTGTTAGTAGCTTCAATTACTGATTCGGAAACATTAGCGGGGCTGGCTCAAACATCTTCGGTTCTTGGTGCTGCTGCTTTAGCACTGCCGTTGGCGCGTTTAACATCAAAGGGCGGGCGGCGTTTGGCTCTATCTGTAGGTTTCTTATCAGGGGTTCTGGGTTCCGTTTTTGCCGTTCTGGGTGGGCAACATGAAAATATTTTTTTAATGCTGATGGGAACATTTCTAGTAGGTGCGGCCTCAGCAGCTGGTTATCAGGCACGGTTTGCAGCTGTTGATTTAGCCACCAGCGAAACCAGGGCTAAACAACTCTCATTTGTGGTTTGGGGTTCAACAGTTGGAGCTGTTGCTGGACCAAACTTGATGGAACCTGCTGGAAATTTAGCCGAGACTTTTAATCTGCCGCGCTTGGTTGGTCCCTACATAATTTCAGCGATAACTCTGACGCTGGCGATAATTGTTATCCAACTTTTTCTAAGGCCCGATCCATTTCTAACCGCTCAGAAACAATTAGGAATCAATACCAAACCAAGAGCAGCAACTAAGACCGCTCTTAAACTTATCAAAGCAAATCCCAAGGCAGCCTTTGCAATCACCTCGATTGCAATTGGTCATATTGCAATGGTTTCCGTAATGGTGATGACCCCAGTACATATGGCGCATGTCGATGTAACACTGACCATAATTGGATTGGTTATCAGTATTCACGTTTTAGGGATGTACGCCTTCTCGCCGATTGTTGGATCATTAAGTGATCGCTTAGGTCGAATAAAAGTAATTCAAATCGGAGTAATAATTCTTTTGCTCTCGACACTGATCTCTGGCTTTGCAGCAGCTGATGATGCGGTCATGTTGGGAGTCGGATTGTTCTTATTAGGATTAGGTTGGTCATGCACTTTAATTGCCGGCTCAGCTCTGTTAACAGAATCGGTTGATCCTGAGATGAAAACCTCCTCTCAGGGTGCCAGTGATCTAGTCATGAATCTCTCCGGTGCGGGAGGCGGCGCGATTGCTGGGGTAATCATCGGAACGCTTTCTTATGGCTGGCTCTGTGCATTTGCTGCGATTCCGGTGGCTGTACTTGGCATTTGGTCCCGAAGTGTTTCTAAACCATAATCACTAAAACATGAATCTCTACGAGGAAATGGGCGGTCGGGCCACCTTCGAGCAACTCGTCTCTCATTTTTATGCCTTGGTGTCCGTTGATCCAGTTCTTAGACCGATGTATCCAGAAGATAATCTAAAAGATGCAGCCGATAGATTACTGATGTTTTTAGAGCAGTACTGGGGAGGTCCAACCACTTATAGCGAACAAAGAGGCCATCCAAGATTGCGGATGCGACATGCGCCATTTCACATCAGTGAGTTAGAACGTGATGTTTGGCTAAAGCATATGCAGTCGGCGGTAGATGGTTTAGAAATGAAGCCAGATTTAAAAGAACAACTTTGGAATTACTTAGTTATGGCTGCTAATTCGATGGTTAATCAACCGCGAGGTTTTTGAGACTTATTTCCAACTTTAAGAATTTCGCCGTTTCTTAAATACCAAAGCGTTCCCTGTCGATCACGAATAGTCGTGATGCGAAGACCAACAGTCTCAACTGTTCCCTTAACATCCAATACATCGACCTGATCACCGACGCCGTATTGATCCTCGACCAACATAATGATTCCGGAAAACACATCTCGCACAATTGTTTGGGCACCCAAGCCAACTGCAAATCCAACAACTCCAGCAGAGGCCACCAGCGGTCCAAGATCAACACCGAGTTCTCCAAGAATCATTGCGCCCGCTACTAGTCCAATAACAGCCTTAGATGAACTGTTTAGTACAGATGCAGCAGTTCGAGCACGTTCGCGTTGTCTGGTGACTGAGCTTTTCTCGCCCGGAATAAAATCAGCTTCGGCAACTTTTGCTAAGGCTTTCTTGATGGCCCTGGTCGCGACTTTCTGGAGAAAGATCGCCAAGATGAGAATCACTACAACGCGAAGGGGGGCGCCTAAGAACCAATCCAACGCCTCGCGTAGGCTCACATTCAGCTTCATTTGAGCAAGACTTTATAAGAACTTAATCAAATATCCCCACAAAACCGCGCCCATTCGGGCAGGATTTCCCCCACGGCGCGAGCCACGCGTCGGACCAAAGGGGATTTGAGACTGTGACGACTTCGTCAAGAAGGACACTGGTTCTAAACGCCACCTACGAGCCACTGGGTGTCGTTTCTGATAGACGCGCGCTCATTTTAGTTTTGAACAATCGCGCAACCATGATTGAAGAATCTGGAATTCAATTACATTACACATCAGGTTCTTTAGAACTTCCAGCGGTTATCAGATTACATAAATTTGTGAAGATTCCTTATCGCCATACTGTTCCACTTTCCCGCAGAGCGATATTTGCTCGCGATGGTGGACGTTGTGTTTATTGCTCCGCTGCCGCGACATCAATAGATCACGTGATTCCTAGAAGTAGAGGTGGCGATCACAGTTGGGAAAATGTGGTCAGCGCCTGCCACCGTTGCAACCATGTGAAAGCTGACAAAACTCTGAAAGAGTTGGGTTGGAGATTACGTTCAATTCCTCGTGAACCGGTTGGTGCGGCATGGAGAATTCTCGGCACTGGTCGCGCTGAAGAGAGATGGGTTCCTTACCTCGCTCCATTTGGCGTTGTAGGCGCATCTGCCTAAACTTCCGCCATGTTTATTCAACTGGCTTCAACTCTGCAATTAGCTCTCAATGAAGATGGCTCTATGCCAGGAGAACCATTGGGATTTCTCGAAGGTTTTATTTGGTTTGTAGTTGTGCCAGTAGGAATCTCGCTTTTTATTTGGGTTTCGGTAGTAGCGCAAGAAAACTTAAAGCGCGCTAGACAAAACCGCGGAGGACAAGGTCATTCAAGACAAGATGTAATTACCCGCATTAACGAATAATTACAGATCTTTTGCGCGAACCTTTAAAGCTCTCTCCAAAGAATCTTTAGCCTCAAGTACATGGCGTCGCAAAGTTGGATGTCCATCTTTACCGACTCCATTTAACCAAGCATTTGTCTTGTCCAGTGTGGACTGTGAAATCACGTACG
>JBEDAQ010000095.1:0-2792 GCA_041177685.1 Actinomycetota bacterium
GAGAATAATTACCTGAACCGCTTTTTCTGGTCCGATTAATTTTGGCAGAAGTGTCGCTCCACCCCAACCAGGAACAATTCCTAAGAAGCACTCTGGAAGTGCAGTGAAGGCGGTTGAGGCCAAGGTTCGATAATGGCAATGCAAGCCAACTTCAAGGCCGCCTCCTAATGCCAAGCCATTGATAAAAGCAAAAGTTGGCTTCTTGCTGCTACCTAATCTCTTGAATACATCATGGCCATACTTTCCAATGCTTAAAGCTTGACTCTTTTCTGAAACAAATGGCAGAGCTGACAAATCTGCCCCGGCGGCAAAAATAAATGGTTTACCAGTGATTGCTATTGCCACTGATGAGGAGTTCTCGGCCGCTGTAATTGCGTTATCTAACTCCTGTAAAGATTTTGGACCTAGGGTGTTGGGCCGAGTGTGATCCATGCCGTTATCAATTGTGATTAGAGAAAGGGTTCCTGAGGCACCAAAAGCGGCGAGATCTATCTCGCGTACAAACGCCTTAGTGACTACCTCTTCAGGGGCGCCAGCTGGAGTTGTCATTTCACTCATGGTTAAGCCGCCTTACCGTTGTAGTTTGGGTTTTCCCAGATAACAGTTCCACCCATGCCAAGTCCAATACACATTGTTGTGATTCCATAACGAACATCAGGACGCTCCTTAAAACCTTCGGCAAGGTTTAGCATCAAGCGGATGCCTGATGAGGCCAGTGGGTGACCGACTGCAATAGCGCCACCATAGATATTGACTCGAGGATCATCATCGGCAATACCGAAGTAATCTAGGAAGGAGAGAACCTGGATTGCAAAGGCCTCATTTATCTCAAATAAGCCAATATCTTCGATTTTTAATCCAGCTTTTGCTAGAGCCTTCAAAGTCGATGGCACAGGTCCATAACCCATAATCTCCGGCTCTACACCGGCAAAGGCAAATGTCACTAACTTAGCTTTTGGAGTTAATCCCAACTCTTTCGCTTTTGCTTCGCTAGCAAGCAATGCAGCGGTTGCGCCATCATTTAATCCGGCAGCGTTTCCGGCGGTAACTCTTCCAGCAGCACGGAATGGAGTTTTCAGTGCAGCTAATCCTTCAAGTGTGGTTCCGGGGCGTGGTGGTTCATCAACTGTGGCAACCCCCCAACCTAGCTCTGCATTTCGCACCGCAACTGGAATCAGATTTGGTTGAATCTTTCCAGAGTTGTAAGCGGCAGCGGTTTTCAATTGCGAATTGAGCGCGTACTGATCAGCACGTTCCTTTGTTAAATGCGGAAACTTGTCATGCAATCTCTCTGCTGTATTTCCCATTGATAACGCATCTGTGTCCACTAATTTTTCTGCCAAGTAGCGAGGGTTTGGATCCATACCTTCGCCCATCGGATGATTTCCCATGTGCTCAACGCCACCAGCAATAGCAAGATCATAAGCACCCATATTGATAGATCCCGCCAAAGTTGTAACAGAGGTCATGGCACCTGCACACCAACGATCAATTGAGTAACCAGGCACAGTATTGGGCAATCCAGCGAGCAAAGATGCGCTTCTGCCAATATTCATTCCTTGATCACCAAACTGTGTTGCCGCAGCGATTGCAACATCATCGATATCAGATGGTTTTACCTGCGGATTTCTCTCAAGCAATCCGCGGATGCATCGCACGACGATGTCATCGGCACGGGTGCCGGCGTAGAGGCTGCCAGCTTTTCCAAAAGGAGAGCGGACCGCATCGACAAGAACAACATTTGTGGAGGTAGAGGCAGTATTCATGCCGCTAGGTTACTGGTGAGTAGCCTTTCTTGGCACCCAACGCAATGGGCCATCCACGTGGGCGTAGATTTCTTGGCCCACCCTGAAATCCAAGGGTGCAGCAACCCGGGCTCTGATAGGAGTGGGGTAGCCGGGGAGCTTGAGTTCTAGTAAGGCATCATGGCCGTAATAATTGATTTTGGAGATCTCAGCTCGAACCCCTTTATCCAACTTCTCGACGCTGATTTGAATCTCTTCAGGTCGGATTAAAAGATCGCCATTAGGTTGCAAATCAAAAGAGTGCATGTGTAACGGAGAAGTTATTTCTTCACTTGCATCTTTGAATGCTGGCAAAGTAACGACATCTCCAGTGCTTAGCGCGACATCTGCAGAAATGGGTTGGCGATAAACTTCAGCTGGGGAGCCGTATTGGACCACCTGACCTTTGCGCATCAAGGCGATGACATCAGCGGAAACCAAAGCATCCTCACGATCATGTGTGACCATGATGGTGGTGGTCTTGGTGCGCTTGAGAAGTGCCGCAACCTCTTCACTGATTTCAGCCTGCAAAGCTTGATCCAATGCTGCAAAAGGTTCATCAAGTAAGACCATTGCTGGCCTCATCGCTAGTGCTCTGGCTAATGCAACGCGGGTTTGTTGACCACCACTCAATTGTTGTGGCATGCGATTCTCAAAACCACTCAAGCCAACCAAGTTCAACATCTCTTCGACGATTGGAGCCTTTTCTGTTTTGTCGAGTTTGCCTAACGAAAAGGCGACATTCTCAAAGACTGATAAATGCGGAAATAAACCTCCTTCTTGGGGAACATAGCCGATGTTTCTTTTGTGAGGTGGCAAAACAAGTGAAGAAACACTCACTAGTTGTTTTCCGAATCTGATGGTTCCGGCAGCGGGTGTAATAAGGCCCGCAATACTCCGCAATAAAGTTGTCTTGCCACAACCAGATGGTCCGAGAACCGCTGCAAATTGTCCTGATTCCACGGTCAAAGCGAGGTTGTGCAGAATTGCAACTCCAGAGAACTGCAC
>JBEDAQ010000096.1:0-12027 GCA_041177685.1 Actinomycetota bacterium
ACCTAGTTGAGTCTGTAGGTTCTCAGCGACTCGATTACTCAAGATTGTTCCAAATATCGCTGTTCCAAAAGCACCACCAAGGGAGCGGAAAAATGTATTTGATGAGGTTGCGATACCAAGATCTTTAAACTCCACCGCATTTTGAACCGCGATAACGATGGTTTGCATACAGAGTCCCAATCCGCCCCCGATAATTACCGCAAAAAATGCGATCTGCCAGTACGGTGTTGCAACACCAGCGGTACTCATTAGGAATACTCCAAGAGACATAATCAAAGTGCCCGCTACCGGATAACTTTTATATCTACCGGTCTTAGTTATTTGTCTGCCACTTGTAACGGTAAAGGCAAGAATTCCGATCATCAAAGGAATGAGTTTCAAACCAGCTTCAGTAGCGGAGTTGCCTTGAATAATCTGTAGGTAAAGTGGCAACATCACAATTGCGCCAAACATTCCAGCACCGATAATGAAACCTATGATTGAGGTCAAAGTGAAGGTGCGATTCTTAAACAATGTCATCGGCAGGATTGGCTCTGTAGCTTTGAACTCCCAAAGCACAAACAAAACAGCAAATACCACACCGCCAAGTAATGTGATTACGGTACGAGATTCGCTCCAACCGTTTTCTGGTCCCAAGACCGAAAGAGCTATCAGTAATGCGACTACTGAAATCACCATTAGAAGTGCACCGAGAAAATCAATCTTGTGCTCTCGTTTGACCTTAGGAATATGTAGGACCATGGATGTAATTACTAGCGCCAGAATTCCAAAAGGTAGGTTGATGTAGAAGATCCAACGCCATCCGGTAATACCAAGTATGGAGCCACTATCGGAGAAAAAACCTCCCAACAACGGTCCAGCTACTGAGGAGATTCCCCAAACTGCGCCAAACAAACCTTGATACTTGCCGCGCTCGCGAGGTGAAACTATGTCGCCAACGATTACAAAGGTAAGACCCATCAAACCACCAGCTCCAATTCCTTGAATCGCGCGGGTCACAATTAATTGCTCCATTGAGGTTGAGGCGCCAGCTAAGAATGAGCCAATCAAAAACACAATGATAGAAAATTGATAAACCGGACGGCGGCCATAGAGATCAGAGATCTTGCCGTACAACGGCGTGGAAGCGGTTGAAGTTAGTAAGTATGCAGTGACAACCCATGTGTAATGATTTAAGCCATTGAACTCTTCAACAATACTTTTTAATGCGGTCGAAACAATTGTTTGATCCAGCGCAGCAAGCAGCAATCCAGTCATAAGACTGGACATAATGATGAGAATCTCCCGGTGGGTTAGCGGCTTGGAATGGTCGACTTTTGCTTTATTGCGCATGATTTCCTAACGTAAATTTGGCTCAGAGCCCTCAAGGTTACTACTCTCATCTCTGTGAAAAGTGTGATTGCAGAGAATTTAGTAAAAACTTATGACAAGGGTGCGGTTAAGGCGCTCAATGGATTGAATTTAGATGTCGAAGAAGGCACGGTTCTAGGCGTACTTGGACCTAATGGTGCAGGTAAAACCACCACTGTGAGAATTCTCGCAACTTTATTAACACCTGATTCTGGGCATGCGACAGTTGCCGGAATTGATGTAATTAAGAATCCTGATCGAGTTCGCGAAGTTATTGGATTATCTGGTCAGTACGCAGCTCTTGATGAAACGTTAACCGGCTGGGACAACCTAGTTATGTTTAGCCGTTTGTATCACCTCTCACCATCTGCATCTAAAAAAAGAGCTGAGGAGTTACTCGAGCAGTTTTCTTTAACCGATGCCGCAAAACGTCCCATCCGTACCTACTCAGGTGGAATGCGTCGCCGCTTGGATCTAGCGGCTTCACTGATTGTTAGACCAAAGATTTTGTTTCTAGATGAGCCAACTACCGGTTTGGATCCGCGGGGACGCCAAGAGATGTGGGGCGTAATTGATTCGCTAGTGAAAGATGGCACCACACTTCTATTAACAACACAGTACTTGGAGGAAGCTGATCAATTAGCCGATGACATTGCCGTTATTGATCATGGCACCGTTATCGCCCGTGGCACCTCTGATCAATTGAAGCGTCAGGTTGGTGGCGAGCGTTTAGAAATCGTTGCGGAATCACAGGATCTTAAGAAGGTAACAGAGATTGTGGAGCGGGTAAGTGGTGGAAAGGCTTTAGTTGAAGAGAGTGCGCGCCAGGTTTCTGCACCGGTCACAACAGGTTCTAAAGCTTTGATTGAAGCTGCTCGCTCTCTAGATGATGCTGGCATCCATCCATTGGATATTGGCTTGAAGCGGCCCTCGCTAGATGATGTTTTTATCGCTTTAACAGGCCATGCTGCAGAGGATAAAAAGGAAGCGGAAGTTGTAGATCCACGGGCGCGAAAGAGGAAAAAGAAATGAAGTACGCAGTCTCTGATTCTTTAATTGTCACTAAGCGCCAATTGCTACAGCTCATCCGAGTGCCTGAGGTTTTGATCTTTTCGACCATACAGCCGGTGATGTTTGTATTGCTATTCCGGTATGTATTTGGAGGCTCAATCTCCACCGGAATTCCAGGCGTTGATTATGTTCAACTTCTAATGCCCGGCATCTTTGTACAAACAGTGGCATTTACCTTGGCTGGTACCGCGGTTGGTCTAGCTGAAGATATGCAAAAAGGATTGATTGATCGTTTTAGATCCCTGCCGATCTCAAGATCTGCAGTGGTTTTTGGTCGAGCATTGGGTGATAGCACCTTAAATATCGTGGTTTTAACGGTAATGGGTATCGCTGGTTTCTTAGTGGGCTGGCGTCCATCATCTGGATTTCTCAACGTAATCCTAGGCTTCGCATTCTTACTGTTATTTGGTTTTGCCATGTCATGGGTTGGCGTATTAATCGGTTTGTCAGTGCGCTCAGCTCGAGTTGCTAACGCCGCTGTCTTCATCGCGGTATTTCCATTGACCTTTTTATCAAATGCTTTTGCCCCAACCACCGGAATGCCTAAACCACTTCAGTACTTTGCGGAGTGGAACCCGGTCTCAACCATGGTGGCAGGATGCCGTGAGCTATTTGGGTTAGAGAATATTTTTGGTGTCACAGCAAACTCTTGGCCGAGCCAAAACCCACTTGAGATGTCTTTGATTTATATGGTTTTGATTATGGCGGTATTTATTCCGCTTAGCGTGCGTAAATACATCAATACCGCAGCTAAATAATTAACTGTAAATCTCAGCCTTAAGAACTTTTACTGTAATGCTCTTGCCATTTGGCGCGGTGTAGCTTTTTTCTTCGCCAACTTTTGCACCCATTACTGCGCTGCCTAACGGGGACTTTTCGCTGTAAACATCCATATCTCCACTAGCAATCTCACGAGATCCCAAAAGGAACTGCATCTCATCACCCATGATTTCTACGGTGACCTTCATGCCAGGGGCAACTGTGCCCTCTGCTCCAGCGGGTGGTGTTCCAATCTCTGCGTTTTCTAACATGTGCTTTAACTGACGGATGCGGGCCTCCATCTTGCCCTGCTCCTCGCGAGCTGCGTGGTAACCACCATTTTCCTTTAGATCACCTTCAGCACGTGCTGACTCAATCTTTTTAACAATCTCAGTTCTTCCAGTGGTTTCGAGGTGCGCGAGCTCTGCAGCTAGACGATCTGCTGCTTCTTGAGTTAACCAAGTCTTGCTCATAAGAAGGCTAAGGGTACTTTCTTCAACCCTGTGCTGCACGACAATCCAAAACCGCAGCGTTAACCGGCGCTATGCGGGTTGGAATCGTGGTGGTAAAGCTTTGCTTTCCTTGGCTTGAAGCGGGGATTATCTGTTCGATTTCCCCGACAACATTCTTATCTATATCGCGGGCCAGCAAGGTACAGCGCAGTTTTTGGGTGGGGACTCGTCGTTGGACTAGATAGGTAATCTCAATCGATTTAGCGGTTTCATTTTGAAAACTTATTAAGGTAACTCTGATTTCAGGGTTCGAATGGTGCCAAGCGCTCCAAGCGAGCCAGGGCAGAAAAACAGTGGCTAGAACTATTGCAATTACTCTCCAGCCGCGAGAGTTTTCTCTATAACCATAACGCTGCCGCATCAAATCGCGAGTTTCAGGGGGGAGATCTGAGAATCGGGCGGTCATGGGAGAATGATGACATGGAACAACCTGTATTTGATGCCGGTATTGCTGGTTCACTAACGATGATCTTTTTAACCGCCGCAACCGTAGTGTTGTTGCGTAGTTTCTATAAACGCTGGAAGCGCATGGAAAATCGTCGTTTAAATGATGAATCAAAGTAAGAACCATTGGCTTAAAAACTCTGGCTTTGTTGCCGCTGTTGTTGTTCTCGCTTTAATCTTTATCCGCCTAGGTTTTTGGCAGTTGGATCGCGCTGCCGAGTTAAAAGAGTTGCAGAAGCCCTACGTTGAAAAACCCGTTATCGCCTTAAGTGATGTTGCATCTCCTTCTGAAAACCTGAAGGACAGCGCAATCAATCGTATCGTTGAGTTTTCGGGACAGTATGTTGCGCAGTTTGATGCGCCAGGACAGATCGATAATCAAGAAAGAGTCGGCACCTGGTTAGTTGGATTACTTGAGGTTAATGGTGGCGGCGCAATTCTGGTGGTGCGCGGAACCGAAGCAGAGGAGTTGCCAAAAGGTGAGATCTTTGTGCAAGGCAGATTGGTGCTTCGCCAGTTTGAGGATCGGGCTGCAAAATCTCAGGATCAATTAAGTCGATTGGATCCATCACTTTTAGTGGCGACCTACAACCTGCCGGTTTATGACGGTTATGTCGTGGCCAATTCAGAGACATTAAATGGCAAACCCTTAGAGTTGAAGCGGGCACAGGTTGATCCGGTAAAGCCAAAGGTTCCGGGCTACTACTGGCAGCACATCTCCTATGTCGTTATTTGGTGGCTCATGGCGCTGGTAGTAGTTTTTCTACCCTTCTACAGCAGACAACGGGAGAAGAAGGTAAAGGGGATGTTGAATTGAACGGTGTAATCAAACGTTTTCGATTTATGGCATTTGCCGCCGGAATCATGTCTTTGCTTCTCTGGTTTGTGGAGCTGCCGGTTGTCTATCTACTTGATGACCCAGAACTAGCCGCGAAGGTGAAGTGGATTCCCTTTGTTCATGGCTATGTGTACGCCTTCTATGTTTTGGCTGCGATCCACTTTACCGCCAAGGCCAGGTTCACAATTAAGCGGATGATTCTCTTTATTTTGGCGGGAACCTTGCCAATCACTTCATTTGTAGCTGAGCGCAGAGTCGTAAGGGAGTTTGGCAATTAAATGAGGTTGCGCTCATTAGTTAAATCGCTGGTTTACCCAATCTATGAAAGTAGATTGATGGCGCAGTTGGATCTCTCTCGCACCCCACACCATATAGGGGTAATCCTTGATGGTAATCGGAGATGGTCTAGAGAAAATCCCTCGCCAACCGGGGATACCTCCTCATCCCGCGGCCATAGGGCTGGAGCCGAGAAAATTATCGAGTTACTGCAATGGTGTGAAGAGACTGATATCAATGTTGTGACCCTGTGGTTGTTATCCAGTGACAATTTGAAGCGCTCACCACAAGAGTTGGAAAAGCTGATATCGATAATTGCTGAGACGGTGGATGATTTAAGCGCGACGGGAAGATGGCGAATCCGCCCAGTGGGATCTCTCGAACTATTGCCGGAGCAGCTGGCCACCAGATTAAAAACTGCGGAGGGAAAGACTGCGGCCATCTCAGGAATTACCGTTAATGTGGCGATTGGATATGGCGGCCGACTAGAGATAGTCGATGCCTTTAAAAAGTATCTACAGGAGTGCGAGACTGTAAGTAAACCAATCACTCAAATTGCGGATGAGTTGTCGGTAGATTCAATTGATAAGTACCTCTACACCGCAGGACAACCAGATCCCGAGTTAGTAATCCGCACCTCCGGCGAGCAGCGGTTAGGTGGATTCTTGCTATGGCAGAGTCATCAATCTGAGTTTTATTTTTGTGAGGCTTATTGGCCAGATTTCCGCCGGGTAGATTTTCTACGTGCCTTGCGTTCTTACGCCGCCAGAGAGCGAAGACTCGGTAGGTAAACAAACCTCAACCTCTACTTGAGCGTGTCGCGTGATTTACCGTCATTGAGGATTTATCTTTTCCCTAACTCACTTCCCTGGCTTTTTGAGCGTGAATTTCACGATCTTTAAGCTCTACAAAACAGAATAAGTAAGGAGTTACTTGGCCCGTAGCAGCTCCGCCGGACGAAAAACCTATGTCCTGGACACCAGCGTTTTGCTGGCTGATCCCACCGCCTTCTTCAGATTTGCCGAACATGAAATCATCATCCCGATCGCTGTAATCGGAGAGTTAGAAACCAAGAGAGACCATCCAGAGCTCGGTTACTTTGCTAGGGCCGCTCTACGCCAATTAGATGATCTGCGGATTTCACATGGTCGTCTTGATCAACCATTAAAGATTAACGCCTCTGGCGGAGTCCTCTCTGTCGAGCTAAATCACACCGACACCTCATCACTGCCACATGGCTTCTTGCGAGATGGCACAAATGATTCACGGATTTTGGCGGTGGCTCGAAATCTAGTCGGCGAAGGTAAAGATGTTGTTTTAGTTACTAAGGATTTGCCGCTTCGGGTTAAGGCTTCCTCGGTTGGAATCTCGGCAGAGGAGTATCGAGCAGAGTTAGCACCATCCAGTGGTTGGACCGGAATGGTTGATGCCACGGTTGGTGGCAAAGTTATTGATGCGCTTTATGCCGGCGAGAAAGTAAGCGATCCCATCGCCAAGGATCTGCCCTGCCACACCGGAGTTGTTTTGCACTCTGAAAAAGGCAGCGCTTTAGCCAGGGTTACATCTGACAAATCTTTGGTATTGGTACGTGGCGACAAAACCGCATTTGGAATTCATGGCCGCTCTGCAGAGCAGCGCATCGCACTTGATCTTTTGCTAGACAATGAAATCGGCATCGTCTCCCTTGGTGGTCGGGCCGGAACTGGAAAATCCGCCCTGGCACTTTGCGCAGGTTTGGAGGCGGTTCTAGAGCGCAGGTTGCATAAGAAGATTGTGGTCTTCCGTCCGCTCTATCCAGTTGGTGGTCAGGAGCTGGGCTATCTACCGGGCAGCGAAGGCGAGAAGATGTCACCTTGGGCTCAGGCGGTTTTTGACACACTTGGAGCGCTCGTCTCTGCCCAGGTTATTGAAGAGGTAATGGATCGGGGATTGATTGAGGTTCTTCCACTTACCCATATCCGTGGTCGCTCCCTTCACGACTCCTTTGTCATTGTTGATGAGGCGCAATCCTTAGAGCGCGGGGTTCTGCTGACCGTGCTCTCCAGAATCGGTCAAGGCTCCCGAGTGGTCCTAACCCATGACATCGCCCAGCGGGACAACCTGCGGGTGGGACGTCATGATGGCGTTGTTGCTGTGGTGGAGTCGCTTAAAGGCCATCCGCTCTTTGCCCATGTCACTCTGACCAGATCAGAGCGCTCCCAAATCGCCGCCCTGGTAACTGAGCTGCTAGAGGATCCGGTTCAACTCTTCGCTTGAAAAACCTCGATTTTTAGGGGTTTTATTACAAAAGGTATAAATTGGACTTTGTACGGGCTGAACTGGGGTTTTGTTATCCACATTTCCTGTGAGATTTTCTTTTTTTCCGCCACTCGCACGGTTTAATTTGCGACTCACCCCAGGCTTTGTCACCCTAAAGCCCAATTCCCCCAAAACTTAAACTCGACTTTTGGCTGCCTAAGGTAGCTAAGACAGATGGAGGCGATAGGCACATGCTTAGACAACGTCTTGTTGTTGCCAGCGTTGCTTTCGCGACCCTGTTTATCTCCTCAGTCGAGGTGGCTTACGCCCAACCAACCCTTCCAGTCGAGGTCGAGCTGGCGCCCACTCCAGTGGCTGATCTGCGAGCCGCTATCCCTGGCGAGACTGAGCCGACCTGGCCCACCTTGCTTGAGATGAATGAGCGCTCCACCGTTATGGCCTGGGATATGTTGATGGTTTCAGTAATGATGAAAAAGGTTGAGCAGGCTCGAACCGCCAAGGGCGCTCGCAAAGTTGGCGCCGAGATTGCCAAGGAGAAATACGGCTGGGGCAAGTACCAGTTCTCATGCCTAGATACTTTGTGGACCAAAGAGAGCCATTGGAATTACAAGGCCCGTAACAAGCGAACCGGTGCCCACGGCATTCCGCAAGCATTGCCCGCAACCAAGATGGAGATCATCGGAACAGATTGGCGCACCAACCCGGTAACTCAAATTACCTGGGGGCTGCATTACATCGATGTGCGTTATGAAACACCATGCAAGGCGCTAGCAAAATTCAAGCGCTCTCGTTACTACTAAACCTCTGGCTTTACCCCGATAGTTAATGGCTTGCCGTTGTCGGCAAAGAAATCATTTCCTTTGTCATCAACCACGATAAAGGCTGGGAAGTTTTCGACCTCAATCTTCCAGATCGCCTCCATGCCTAGCTCTTCATAATCCAAGACCTCAACCTTTTTGATGCAATCCTGCGCCAACCGCGCAGCTGGTCCACCGATTGATCCCAAATAAAAACCACCATGTGTCTGACAAGCCTGTGTCACCGGTTTGGAGCGGTTGCCTTTTGCCAACATCACCATAGAGCCGCCAAGTGATTGGAAGTAATCAACATATGAATCCATGCGACCTGCAGTGGTTGGACCAAAAGAGCCCGAGGCATAACCAGTTGGGGTCTTGGCAGGACCGGCGTAGTAAACCGGATACTTTTTAAAGTACTCCGGCATCGGTTTTCCAGCATCCACTAATTCTTTGATTTTGGCATGAGCCAAATCGCGGGCGACTACCAAGGTTCCGGTAAGCGAGAGTCGGGTCTTAACAGGATGCTTTGAAAGCTCGGCGAGAATCTGGGCCATGGGTTGGTTCAAATCAATTTTCACAACATTGTCATCCAGATGAGAGTCAGTTGTCTCCGGCAAGAAGTGAGCTGGGTCGGTCTCTAATTTCTCAATAAAGACGCCCTCTTTTGTGATCTTGGCTTTGGCCTGGCGATCTGCAGAGCAGGAGACAGCGATTGAAATTGGCAGTGATGCTCCATGTCGCGGTAGGCGAATAACGCGGACATCGTGACAGAAGTACTTACCGCCAAATTGCGCGCCGATTCCCAGTTTTTGAGTTAAGGCAAAGACCTCTTTTTCCAGCGCAAGATCCCGGAAGGCACGGCCCGTTTTGGCATTTCCTTCAGTAGGAAGTGAGTCCAGATATTTGGTGGAGGCTAACTTTGCAGTCTTGGCGGTGAACTCTGCAGAGGTGCCTCCAATAACAATCGCAAGGTGATACGGAGGGCAAGCGGCTGTGCCCAATGAACGCAGCTTGTCCTCAAGCCAGGCGATAAATGCGGTTGGGTTGAGAATCGCTTTGGTCTCTTGATACAAAAATGATTTATTGGCGCTACCGCCACCCTTTGCGATGAATAGGAAGTTGTACTCATCAGCGTGCTCGTAATCTGAGTAGATCTCAATCTGGGCGGGCAGATTATTGCCAGTGTTTTTTTCCTCCCAAGTAGTTACTGCCGCAAGCTGGGAGTAGCGCAGATTTAATTGGGTGTAAGCATCGTAAATGCCACGAGAGATTGTGACCTCATCTCTTTCAGAGGTTAAAACCTGTTGCCCTTTTTTGCCCATGACCAATGCGGTGCCGGTGTCCTGACACATTGGCAAGACCCCGCCCGCAGAGATGTTGGCATTTTTTAATAAATCCAAGGCAACAAAACGATCATTTGGTGAGCTCTCAGGATCTTCGAGAATGTTTGCTAATTGTTGGAGGTGCGCGGAGCGCAGGTAATGATTGATGTCATGAATCGCTACTTGAGTTAGATTTTTTATTGCCTCTGGAGAAACCTTTAGAAAGCTCTTGCCATCAGCTTCAAAAGTTGAGACACCCTCTTTACTAATTAGGCGGTACTCAGTGTTGTCCTGCCCAATTGGGAGGAGATCTTCATAAATGAACTCCGGCATTTTTACTGATTCTCTGCTTCAGATTTGGCGGCCTCTAATTTAGCTCGGGCGCCATCCAGCCACTCTTGGCAGATTGCCGCAAGTTGTTCGCCGCGTTCCCAGAGTTGTAATGATTCTTCCAGGCCGGCGCCTCCTGCCTCCAACGCAGCAACAACTTTGGCCAACTCATCACGGGCCGCTTCATAACTTAGATTTTCTTTGTTGCCGGAAGCCATATTCGTAATCTACTCGCTTTTCTTTTCTGAATCGGGGCCGGCAGCTGTCGCAACCGCCACACCTTTTGCTAATCGAATCCGAATTTCTTCACCGGCGCTAAGCGCTGCTGGGTCGGTGACAATCCCGCCACCTGGTTTTTGAACCACGGCATAACCGCGATCCAAAGTGGCCTGCGGGGAAAGGGTGCGCACCCGCGCTGCGATATGGGAAACCTCGTCATAAGCCCTGACCAATCGAGAGTGCATACTCATATGTGAACGGGCCTTTAGACCTTTAACAATCTCTTCCCGCGAGGTGACCATAACAATCGGATCTTTCATCACCGGTCGCTGAATTAAGTTAACAATCTTGGTCATCTCTAAGACCACCAAATCATTTATCTTTCGATCTGCGCGATCCCGCAGATTCTTAATTTTGGTCTGCTCCTCTTGGAAATCTGGAACCACTCGCTTTGCCGCATCGGTCGGGGTAGAGGCACGAAGATCGGCTACTAGATCCAATAGCGGGGTGTCCTGTTCATGGCCAATGGCGCTAACAATTGGCTTTGTGCAAGAGGCGGCTAATCTCACCAACCCCTCATCGGAAAATGGCAGCAAATCCTCAAAGGAGCCACCGCCTCTTGTAATGATGATGACATCGATCTCTGGATCAGCATCCAACTCCCGCAACGCATTAGAAACTTGAATTACCGCATCGGCGCCTTGGACCGCTACCTCTCTGGTTTCAAACCTCACTGATGGCCAACGGCGACGAGCATTTTCTTTTACATCTTTTTCAGCAGCGCTAGCGCGGCCACAGATCAAGCCAATCTTGTTGGGGAGAAATGGCAATGGCTTTTTTCTCTCATCTGCAAATAAACCTTCAGCCGCCAAAACTTTTTTAAGTGCTTCAAGTCGAGCCAGTAGTTCTCCTACACCAACCTGTCTTATCTCTTTGGCGTTGAGTGAGAGTTTTCCAGTTGGGGTATAAAAATTAACTTTGGAGTGAATAACAACGCGTGCATTTTCCGATAGCGGTGAGATGGCTTTGAAAACACCACGTGGGCAGGTGACCTCCAGATACATATCGACACTGGGATCACGCAACCGCATGTAAACCATGCCGGAGCCAGCTCGATCATTTAACTGCGCGATTTCACCTTCAACCCAGATTTGCCCTAAGCGATTTATGTACTCGCTGATGGCCTCTGAGACAACTCTCACTGGAACCGGCTTATCACTTGAAGTTTCGAGCACGGCGCAATGCTAATAGGATGCGGTTATGGCTAAACGAGTGCTTTTGGCAGCGCCGCGCGGATACTGCGCTGGTGTTGATAGAGCGGTGGTCACCGTTGAAAAAGCGCTGGATTTATATGGAGCCCCGGTCTATGTCCGCAAGCAGATCGTTCACAACATCCATGTTGTCTCCTCATTGGAGAAAAAGGGAGCGATATTTGTAGATGAAACCGATCAGGTCCCAGAGGGTGCAATCGTTATCTTTTCTGCCCACGGAGTCTCGCCAAAGGTTCATCAAGAAGCGGCTTCTAGAAATTTGAAAACTATTGATGCCACCTGTCCTTTGGTCACCAAGGTGCATCAGGAGGCTAAAAGATTTGCCGCCGATGACATGCAAATTTTGTTAATTGGCCATGAAGGACATGAGGAGGTCGAAGGCACCGCCGGTGAAGCTCCAGATCATGTGAAGTTAATTGATGGCCTTGATGGTGCCCGCAATGTTGAGATTGATCCAAACCGTCCAGTGGCTTGGTTATCCCAAACCACATTGAGTGTTGATGAAACCTTAGAGACTGTTGGAATTCTCAAGCAGCGTTTTCCGCAGTTACAGGATCCACCATCTGATGACATTTGTTA
>JBEDAQ010000097.1:0-8441 GCA_041177685.1 Actinomycetota bacterium
GTTTGCAATTGAAAGGGATAGAGCTCATAACATATGGCGAGGATGCTGATGCCGATCTAAAGTTAGATCGCCTATATGTAACCTCAAACTCTGCGACTGCGCGGATCACTTGGAAGGGAAGAATTCTGGGGGAGATGGAGCTGGCAATTTCTGGACGCCATAACCTATTCAACGCGGCGGCAGCGTTGGCGGCAGGGCTGAAGTTAGGTGCATCAGTGCAAGATTTATTAGCCGGGTTGAAGTTGTTTACCGGGGCGCGTAGGCGGTTTGAGATTAAGGGCAGTGCTAACAAGGTGACCGTGGTGGATGATTACGGGCATCATCCAACTGAGATCACCGCAACTTTGCAGACCGCGCAGATTTTTGCCGGATCCGGTCGAGTTATCGCGATTTTCCAACCGCATAGATACTCCCGAACTAAAGCTTTTTCGCAGGAGTTTGCCGATTCACTTTCTTTGGCTGACCACACATTTCTTTTGGAGGTTTATCCAGCAAGCGAAAAACCGATAGCCGGTGTTACCTCAGCGCTAATAGCGGGAAAGATGACAAGTGAGAAAGTTACCTATGAACCATCCATGCCGACCGTAGTGGAAAGTGTGGCCCAGTTCGCTAAACCTGGAGATGTAATCGTTACTTTGGGTGCAGGCGATGTAAATTCGCTGGGACAATTGATTTTAGCCGCTATCGAAGAGAAATAATGGCTAAGTTTATTAAGACACCTGCGCTGGTGTTAAGTATCTTGATGCTGGCTTTGGCGACATATGTATTGGGTTGGAGTCAGGTTTTCACGGTTGAGAAGATAATTATTGATTCAAAAGATAAAAAAATCGTCAAAGAGGTTTTGGCAAAAATAAATCAATCACCAGCTGTGGTTGAGATTGGTCAACCTCTGGCTCGAGTCGATCGACGCGAGATAGCTACTCGGGTACGAGAGATGCTTTGGGTGGAAAACATAAAGTTAGATCGCAGACTGTTATCTGGCGAGCTACATATTGCTGTAATCGCCCGCGACCCAATAGGCAGATTGATTCCCAAGGACAGCACCAATGTCGAATCCATTGGCTTTATGGACCGGGATTTAGAGAACTTCTATCTTCCGGCAGAGGCTGTGGCCCGTGCTTTAGCCTCTGGCGAATGGTCTGATATGCCGGAGATCTCAATTCAAAACGATAGTAAGGGGCTGCGCTCTGATGTAGCGCAGTTAATAGAAACCCTGCAGGGTAACGCCCTACAAGTCGAGCGAGTTCAAGCCAAGGACCAACTTTCAATTTCCACCAAGTTGGTCAAAGAGGGTCGCAGATTGGATATTTCCTGGGGAAGTGTCAAAGATATAGAGCTGAAGATCGAGATTATGAATCGTCTTTTGGAGTTAAAGGAAAATAAATCAGTCAAAAATATAAATCTCTCAAATCCAATATCTCCAATTGTCAGTAAATAGAGAGTAAAAAACTCAGAGATAAAACCCTGTGTCGGTGTTTGCTTGTCACGCACCGCACGCCTACTTTTGCGCGCACAATAAAAGGAAACTCTAAGTCTAAAGTTGAGAATTAGGGTTTGAAGAGAGGCGAAAAAGTGGCGACACCACAGAATTATTTAGCGGTCATCAAAGTTGTTGGAATTGGTGGCGGTGGAGTTAATGCAGTTAATCGAATGATTGATGCTGGATTAAAGGGCGTCGAATTTATTGCGATTAATACTGATGCACAAGCGCTTCTCATGAGTGATGCTGATGTGAAATTAGATATCGGCAGAAAATTAACTCGTGGTCTTGGTGCAGGCGCTGCACCTGAAATTGGTAAGCAAGCTGCGATTGATCATTCCGAAGAAATCGAAGAGGTGCTTCGCGGCTCTGACATGGTTTTTGTTACTGCCGGAGAAGGTGGCGGAACTGGAACAGGTGGCGCCCCTGTTGTTGCAAAGATTGCTAAAGAGTTGGGCGCTCTGACAGTTGGTGTTGTAACACGACCATTTAGTTTTGAAGGAAAAAGAAGAGCAACTCAGGCAGAAGAAGGAATCGAAAATCTTCGCAAAGAGGTTGACACATTAATTGTAATTCCAAATGATCGCTTGCTTTCCATCTCTGATCGTTCAATCTCTGCACCAGAGGCTTTCAAAACCGCTGATCAGGTTTTGTTGTCCGGCGTTCAAGGAATTACCGATCTAATTACAACTCCCGGTTTAATCAACCTTGATTTTGCCGATGTAAAGAGTGTCATGGATGGCGCAGGCTCTGCATTAATGGGAATTGGTTCAGCGCGCGGAGAGGCTAGAGCCACTAGGGCAGCAGAGTTAGCCATTTCATCACCATTGCTTGAGGCTTCAATAGATGGAGCCCATGGCGTTCTCCTCTCCATCGCCGGTGGTTCAGATTTGGGACTATTTGAAATCAGCGAGGCTGCCGAGTTGGTTGCCAAGTGCGCACATCCCGATGCCAATATTATTTTCGGAACCGTTATTGATGATGCGCTCGGTGATGAGGTACGAGTTACTGTAATTGCAGCAGGTTTTGATGGTGGCGCACCGAAGAAGGTTTCCGTTCCAGTAATTTCCACAGCGGCGTTGAATGGGCAGGCGGATCCAATTCCAGCAAATGATCCAATCGCGGTTGCGATGGAGGCACCACAAGCTCCAACGCGACGTCGAATTACCTTTGAAGAGCTGGTCGCTGAGGATGAAATCGATATCCCTGATTTCATGAAGTAGCTAGCTTCATGTCGAGGTCGGTTTTTACCTCGCGGGAGGGTGGCGTTAGTAAGCCGCCTTACGACGGTTTCAATCTTGCCTCCCATGTCGGTGATGCAGCAGATTCCGTTATGGCTAACCGAGCGGAGTTGGCAAGCAGAGTTGGTTTACCGCTGGAAAACATCTTTTTCATGAATCAGGTTCACGGTGCCGCGGTTGCGGAAATTACGGTGGATTCTGATTTTAATTTCGCTCCATCTGTCGATGCCTTATTTACTAGGGAAAAGAGAGTTGCCTTAGTAACCCTCATTGCAGATTGCGTCCCACTGCTAATGCATAGCCCGAGAGCGGTGGCTGCGGTTCATGTAGGGCGAAAGGGCCTGGTAGCTGGTGTCTTTCAACAAACTCTTCAACTATTTAATAAATATGGCATACAGAACTCTGAAATCTCAGCAGAGATTGGCGCCTCAATCTGTGCAAAATGCTACGAAGTTGATACTGATGTTTACGAGGATGTAATAAGACAAGTTCCAGAAGCATCTACCAATAATCTTTCTCCTAATGGAAAACGCTGTTTAGGTGTCGAAGCAGGATTGATTGCATTGCTGGAGCAGCAGGGGATTCGGTGGAGCTCAATCAATAGATGCACCATCCATGATCCAGGCTATTTTTCATATCGGCGAGATGGCATAACAGGACGCCAGGCCGGCGTTATCTGGCAAGAATAGATTTAACGCTAGAGTAGATTGAACATTATGGATAGAGGCGCAGAGTTATCAGCTCATTTAAATGAGGTCCGAGCCGAACTTCCCTCTACTGTCACTTTGATTGTTGTTACCAAGACCTTTCCAAGTAGCGATGTAAAACTGCTCTATGAACTGGGCCAGCGACATTTTGGCGAAAATCGAGACTCTGAAGGGGCGGAAAAATCCGAGCAACTCCCAGATGATGCAATCTGGCATTTTCAAGGTGGAATTCAAAGCAACAAACTCAAATCAATTGTGAAGTGGAGCGATTACATTCATTCATTGGATGATATTTCTCATGCCAAAAAAATCTCCCAATATGCTCAGGAACTTGGAAAAACGCAACGTTGCTTCATCCAGGTAAATCTTGATGAAGGGCAGGAGATTCCTGGCCAACGCAGTGGTGTGAAACCTCGGAATTTAGAGGAGTTCGCCTCAGCGGTTGTGGGGCTTTCGGCTCTTGAGATTGTGGGGGTAATGGGGGTCGGGCCATTAAATGGCGACCCTAATCAGGCCTTTGCCACCCTTAAGAACAGCAGTGTTTCCTTGCATTCAGTAATCCCTTCAGCGAATTGCATCTCGGCTGGGATGAGTGGTGATTACAAAATCGCCATTGAACATGGTGCGACACATATCAGACTAGGCAGTTCAATACTGGGTAGCCGAAGCCCTGCGCCATAAAATTACGCTATGTCTAATGCGCTAAGAAGAATGACCAATTATCTAGGTCTAACCGAGGATGATGGATCGGTTCAAGAGCCTGTAACCGTCCGTCCCAAAGCAGCTCCCGCTAAAAGAGCCACACCAGCTCTGAGCGTTGCACCTCAACTTCCAATTACTCAAACAGTGACTCCAGTTGAGCCAGCTGCGATTGATCGCATTGTCACCATCACTCCACGTTTCTACAGTGAGGCCCGGGCGATCGGTGAGTTTTATAGAGAAGGAAATCCTGTCATCATGAATTTGAGTGACATGGAAGAGTCAGAGCGCAAGCGTCTAATTGATTTTGCATCAGGTCTTGTTTTTGGTCACGCCGGAACTATTGAGCGAGTAACCTCAAAGGTGTTCTTGCTTTCTCCGCCTAATGTGATGGTTAGCTCCGAGGATAAAACCGCGGCCGCTAACGCCAGTCTTTTCAATCAGAGCTGATAAAAACCCGCAGTGATCAGCATAACTAGTTGGATAGTACTTGCCTTAAATCTTTTTCTTCTAGCACTTTTTCTGCGATTAATTTTGGATTATGTGCGGATGTTTAAGCCAGGTTGGAGACCGCGCGGAATAATCCTGCCGATAGCCGAGATAATCTACATAATTACCGATAAGCCGCTCAGTTTTGTGCGGCGGTTTGTTCCACCTTTACGTCTAGGTGGAGTGGCTCTGGATTTGTCATTTATAGTTCTATTTTTCGGTACCCAAATTCTTATCGCATTTCTGGCGTAAAGCCTTCTCAACCTATATCTATCTAACCTAGACTGCGGAGCATGCAACGCTCTGAAGCGATTCAACTCGATGAGCAGGATCCTCTACGTGAGTATCGCAACAAGTTTGTTATTACAGATCCTCATACCTGTTATCTAGATGGAAACTCACTAGGCAGATTGCCTCATGCCACAGTGAAGGCAATCAATGATTTTCTAACTCAGGAATGGGGTCCCGAGGTAGTAACCGGCTGGGGCCATTGGGTTGATGAAGCACAATCGGCGGGAAATTTGATTGGCAGAAGTACTTTAGGGGCCGCTGCAGGACAGGTGCTGGCATGCGACACGACCTCAGTTAACTTCTATCAGTTGGCCAGTGCCGCGATTAAAGCTCGGCCAAATCGAAAGACCATCATTATTGATGCGGCAAATTTCCCGACCGACCGCTACATAATGCAAGGTCTGGCACAACAAAATGGTTTAAACCTTGTGGTGATTGATAATGAAGATCCCAAAGTTGCCACCAATGAATTGATTACTCCTGAGGTTTTGGCTCCTTATCTCAATGATGATGTTGCCTTGGTGAGCTTAGAGGTTGTGCAGTATCGCTCAGGTGCCAGACAGGACATAAAAGCATTGACTGATTTGGTGCGATCCCATGGAGCATTGCTGTTATGGGACGCGGCTCATGCAGTTGGCTCTGTTGAGATGAACTTTGATGACAATGGTGTCGATCTTGCCGTTGGCTGCACATACAAGTATGGCAACTCTGGTCCTGGTGCACCAGCCTGGTTGTATGTCGCAAAGCGCATGCAAAATGAGTTGCGAGTGCCGATTCAAGGATGGTTTGCGCAAAGAGATCAATTTGCAATGGGGCCGACATTTGAAAAGGATGAAAGTATTCGAGGTTTTCAAATAGCTAGTCCATCTTTAATGGGTTTGCGTTGTATCAAATCCGCCTTCGAAATGATTGAAGCGGCAGGGATTTATGAGATTGAAAAGAAAGCTGCACGTGGCACCCAAATGATGATTGAACTTTTTGATTTGTGGTTGAAGCCGCTGGGCTTTGAGTTAAATACGCCGCGAGATCCAAAACAACGAGGTGGACATATCTCTTTGGTGCATCCAGAAGCAGAACAGATTGCGGTTGCGCTTCGAGAGTTTGCCGATGTAATCCCAGATTATCGAGTTCCCAACTCAATTCGAGTCGCGATTTCCCCGTTGGCCACCTCCTATGTTGAGGTTTATGACGGATTTCAAAGATTACGTGATCTGGTTAGTTCTGGTCAGTATCACAAAGTAAAAACTGGAGGCTCTCGTGTCACATGAGTGAAGACATTTCTGCCGCCCTCACCTACAGTAGTTATCTAAAGGTCGATGAATTATTAAAACTGCAGGCCCCGCTCTCTGAAGGTCCAGAGCATGATGAACTGCTCTTTATTGTCATACACCAAACCTATGAACTCTGGTTCAAGCAGATAATCCATGAGTTTCAAGCTGCGGGCAAAGCTTTACAACACGGCGATACCCATTACGCATTGTCATTATTGGGTCGCATCAGGACAATATTGAAGATTTGTGTTGCCCAAATAGACATTCTGGAGACGATGACGCCACTTCAATTCAACTCATTTCGCGATCGCTTGGGTGCCTCCAGCGGTTTTCAATCTGCGCAGTTCCGTGAAGTTGAGGCGATATTGGGACGTCGCGATTCCAAGGCAGCTGCCCATCTTCTGCCTAATGACAAAGCCAGAGTTGAAGCATTGATGAGATCGCCTTCTATATGGGATTGCACCTTAAGTTATGTTGCAAAGCGTGGCTTCGAGTTGCCACAAAATATTTTGCAACGTGATGTTTCACAGCAGTACGCACCATCTGAAGAGGTGCAAGCCACACTGCTTGATCTGCATCGCAATGATCCAGAAGCGGCATTGGTTTGTGAACGTCTTATGGATATTGACGAAGGGTTACAGGAGTGGCGTTACCGACATGTAAAGATGGTGGAGCGCACAATTGGTCAAAAGGTAGGTACTGGAGGATCAAGTGGAGCTAAGTATTTAGCATCCACTCTTTTTAATCCGGTTTTTCCTGATCTTTGGGAGATCAGAAGTAAGTTTTAAGCTTTCTGTAGATCAAGCTTCAAACCAAGCTCTTCCTCGCTGACACTTAGTGTTAAGTCTTGGGTAAATGAAAGCGCTAAAACCTCTTCACTTATCCACTTTGATCCAGAGTTCAGCGCCGCAACAAACTCCGGCGCGCAATTCCATTTCACATGAATGCGATCACTGATATCAAATCCCGATGATTTTCGGGCATCTTGAATGGCTCGAATCGCTTCACGTACGACGCCCTTGGAGATTAACTCTGGGGAAAGTTGAAGATCTAGCGCCACGCTCTCTCCGGCGTGAGAGGAGACCGCCCAACCAGTTCGAGGGGTTTCAGTAATAACCAAATCCTCCTCGCTAATTGAAGCGCTCTGACCTGCGCCGTAGGAAATATCTACTTGGCCCTGACTGCGAACTAGTGCAACCAACTGTGCTGCAGAAGCAGAGGTGAGAGCTTTTGCAATCGCCTGCACATCTCCACCATATCTGGCACCGAGAGATCTGAAGTTGGCCTTGATTGAAACATCTACTAGATCAGATCCAGCCGCAGATAAATCATCTAACTGCTCCACATTTAATTCATCTGAGATTTGATCACGCAGTTCAGTTGATAGGGATTTCCAACCTGAGGCGGCGATCAGTGCGCGAGATAGTGGTTGTCTAATCTTTACCTGAGATTGAGCGCGTGCGGCTCGACCCAACTCGACCAAGCGGCGCGTTAGCGCCACATCGCTGGAGAGTTTGCTGTCGATTAAAGTGGGGTCTGCAACTGGGAAATCAGCGAGATGAACCGATAGGGAAGAGTTTGGATCAACCTTGCGAATCAATTGCTGCCAAACATGTTCGGTAATAAATGGAACCATGGGTGCCATCAAAAGAGTCAGCGTCGTGAGGCAGTGTTGCAGTGTTGAAAGTGCAGCGACATCGCCATCCCAGAATCTGCGTCGGGAACGCCGTACATACCAGTTAGATAGATCATCGATAAATCTAGCCAGCGCTGCGCCAGCTCTCTGCGAGTCGAAGTCAGCTAGTGAATCATCGACCTCATTGATGAGTTGGTTTAACTCGCTAACTATCCAGCGGTCCATGGTTGATAAGTTCAAATCTTTTGAAAATGGCGTGGGCTGGTAATCAGATGCGGATGCGTAAAGCGATAGGAATGAGACTGTATTCCAATAGGTTAGTAAGGTTTTTCGTACTACTTCTGAGATCGCATCATGTCCTACACGTCGTGCACTCCATGGCGAGCCAGCCGCCAACATGTACCAACGAACCGCATCGGCACCATGTTGATCCATTAGTGCCATAGGTTCTAGAACATTTCCTAAATGCTTACTCATTTTGCGACCGTCTTTATCCAAGATGTGGCCGAGACAGAGCACGGTCTTGTATGAGGATTTGTCAAAAACCAAAGTGCCAATAGCCATCAAGGTGTAGAACCAACCACGGGTTTGATCGATGGCTTCGCAGATGAAATCTGCTGGATATGC
>JBEDAQ010000098.1:0-3871 GCA_041177685.1 Actinomycetota bacterium
GATTGGCTATCCCGACAAATGGCGTGATTACTCCGCGCTGGAGATCAAACGTGGAGATTTGCTCGGTAACTTGGCGCGGATCTCAAAGTTCCGCGGCGATTACGAGTACAACAAAGTGGGCAAACCAGTTGATAAGAGCGAGTGGTTGATGACCCCGCAAACCGTTAACGCCTACTACCACCCATTAATGAATGAGATCGTTTTCCCCGCAGCGATTTTGCAGCCGCCATTTTTTGATCTAGAGGCTGATGATGCTGCTAATTACGGTGGAATTGGCGCGGTGATTGGCCACGAGATTGGACATGGTTTTGATGATCAAGGCTCTCGCTATGACGGAGATGGCAATCTTTCTAACTGGTGGAGCGATCAGGATCGGGCCGAGTTTGAAAAGCGCACCTCAAAATTAATTGAACAGTTCAATGCGCTCGCCCCTGAAGAGGTGCCAGACACCAAGGTAAATGGCGCACTTACTATCGGAGAAAACATCGGTGATCTCGGTGGTTCAACAATCGCTTACAAGGCTTACAAAATAGCTTTGGGCGGCAAAGAAGCACCGGTGATTGATGGATTTACTGGAGATCAGCGATTCTTCCTTGGTTATGCCCAAATCTGGCGCTCCAAAATTAGATCTGAAGCCATGAAGGTTCGTCTGGCTACCGATCCACACTCTCCAGGAGAGTTTCGTTGCAACCAGATTTTAAAAAATCTATCTGAGTTCCACAACGCCTTTGGAGTAAAGCCCGGCGATGAGCTTTATATGGATACGGAGCAACAGGTAAGAATCTGGTAGTTGAAGTTAATTAACTACTTGCTGGCCAGACGAGCTTCGCGACGTTTGCGCTGCTCCTCTGGATCTGGCACAGGCACCGCCGCAATCAGCTTGCGGGTGTACTCATGCTTAGCGCGCTTCAAGATGTCATCTCGATCGCCCTCTTCAACCAACAAACCATTTTGCATAACCGCAATACGGTGCGACAGGATGTCAACGACCGCCAAGTCATGGCTGATGAACAAGCAAGCAAACTTCAACTTATCTTGTAGCTCTAGCAACAACTCGAGGAAGCGGGCCTGAACCGAAACATCAAGAGCTGAGGTTGGCTCATCTGCGATCAGAAGATCTGGTGTTAAAGCCAAAGCACGAGCGATACCTACGCGTTGACGCTGACCACCTGACAACTCATGTGGGAAGCGGTTGCGATAGGAGCGTGGCAACTCCACCTGTTCTAGCAAATCCTCAACCTTGTGGTTTAGCTCATCACCTTTAGCCAAGCCCGCCAAGAGAATTGGCTCACCAATTGACTCACCAATTGGCAGACGTGGATTTAATGATGATGCGGGATCTTGGAAAACAATTCCGGTGTGGCGACGAATTGGGAAAAGCTCCTTCCAACTCGCTTTGCTGATGTCATTGCCCATGATCTCTAATTTTCCGGATTTAATCGGAAGCAAACCAATTGCGGCACGACCAACTGTGGTTTTTCCTGAACCTGACTCTCCAACTAGGCCGACGATTTCGCCTGGGAAGATCTCTAGATTGAAATCACGGACCGCTACGAACTCTGGAACTCGACCACGCTTTGGATAAGCGATAGTCACATTCTCCATCTTCATAACCGGCATCTGCTTGCGAGCCTCTGCTGGCAATGTGCGCTTTGCAGAGGATCCCAACTTAGGAACCGCGGCCAAAAGCTGCTTGGAGTATGGGTGCTGTGGACGGTTAAAGATTTGATCAGCGCTGCCATGTTCGACAGTATGACCATCCTTCATAACCAGGATTTCATCGGCCATATCAGCTACAACGCCCATGTCATGGGTAATCAAAAGAATCGCAGAGTTCAACTTGGTGCGAAGTCCACGCATCAAATCCAAAATCTCCGCCTGAATGGTTACATCAAGTGCGGTTGTTGGTTCATCAGCTACCAATAATCCTGGGTCGCAGGCCAAAGATTGCGCGATCATCGCACGCTGACGCTGACCACCTGATAGTTGGTGCGGATACTTATTAAAGGAGCCTTGTGGATCTGGAATCTCCACCATCGAGATTAATTCGATAGCTCGCTCTTTTGCCTGATTTGGACCCATATCAAAATGGGTGCGTAAAGTTTCAACGATCTGGAATCCGATTGTGTAAACCGGGTTTAGCGCGGTCATTGGCTCCTGGAAAATGTAAGCCACCTCTTTACCGCGGGCTTTGCGCAGCGCAGCCTTTGAAGCGCCCAACATCTCCTGGCCATTAACTCTTACGCTGCCGGTGGTGCGAGCGTTGGAGGCCAAAAGATTCATAATTCCCATTGCGGTGGTGGACTTACCAGAGCCTGACTCACCAACAATTGCCAGGGTCTTTCCAGCATGAACATCAAAGTTCATCTTGATCGCAGCTGGATACCAAACACCATCCACCCAAAACTCAACGGTGAAATCCCGTACTTGAAGAACTGGTTCGGACATTTATGCAGCCCTTCTTTCTTGGCGTGAGAGGATTGCGAGGTGAGTAACCGCGAAACCTTCCGACCACGCAGTGGTTATGTAATGGGTTTTAGCGCATTCTTTGCGATCAGCGCCCTGGTTTACATCAACATTATTGATTACGGTTTTAGCGCAGCACTTAGCTCGCTGCTCTGGGGAGTTTTCACCAGCGCGCTTTTCTATTTGATTTTTATTCATCCCAAAGTCGTTTTCTTTGATGAAGGAATCCTGATTGTTAACCCCTTGCAGAGTTTTAAAATCGGTTGGCATGAGGTTCAAGAGATTGATGCCAGATACACCATGTACATCATTCACAGCACAAGCGGCAGAAAGATTCATGCTTTTGCTGCTCAAGCCCCGGGTCGTTACCACAGCCGAACCGTTCATCCCAATGAGGTCAAGGGAATGCGGGTTGGTGAGAGTGGAATGATCCGCGCCGGTGAAAGCCCTCGGAGTAACTCCGGAGTTGCTACCGCGATTGCCCGCTCCAAGATGGATCAATTCCATAGATTTAACCAGCCCGGCAACATCAACTTTGAATCCCATTTCAACATCCGGGCAGCACTCATTGTTGCGGCTATCTTCTTCACAGCAACCGTTGCTCAAATTTTTCATGCTTAAGCAACCTCAGTACGGCTAGCCATTTTGCGGGCATTTGCCTTGTCTTTACGGCTCAAGCGACGACGTTGACGTGGATCAAAGGCATCTCGCAGCCCATCGCCAATGAAGTTAATGCAAAGCGCGATTGCGATAATGAAGATTCCTGGGTACCAGAACAACCAAGGACGTGTAGTGAAGGCATCCTGATAAGTCGAGATCAATAGACCAAGTGAAACATCGGGAGCAACAACACCAAAGCCCAAGTAGCTAAGGGCGGTCTCAGTCAGAATCGCACCCGACATTAATAAAGTCACGGAAACGATGATTACACCAACCGCGTTAGGCAGGATGTGCTTAAAAATAATACGGCGATTTCCAGCACCCGCAACGCGAGCGGCATCAACAAACTCTCGCTCACGCAGTGTTAAGAACTCGCCTCGAACCAAACGAGATAGGCCGGTCCACGAGAAAAGTCCCAGAAGCAGAGCCAAGAATGCAGCGCCTTTGTTGCCGTAGTGGAAACCAATAACCGATCCAATGATGATTACTGGAACGGTAATGATGAAGTCGACGATACGCATCAAAGCTGCATCAACCAAGCCACGGAAGTAACCAGAGACAGCACCAATTACTGTTCCCAAAGTTGCGGCAATAATTCCGATGATGAACATAACCAAAATTGAACGTTGCGCACCACGCATTACCAAAGCTAGATAATCGCGGCCAATGTCATCCTGACCAAATGGATGCTCACCTAGTGACACTCCATCGCCATCAAAAAATGGGATGCCATCAATGGTTGGAC
>JBEDAQ010000099.1:0-3672 GCA_041177685.1 Actinomycetota bacterium
AGGCCTTGTCTTATAAATAATGGTGAAGTCCTTGCCCCTAAAGCTGCGCAAAGTTCCCAACATAATAAAAAAAGGAATTCCAGCTCCCGGCGCCCGGACACCTCTAATAACTTTTGTGTTCCAAGGATTATCAGATTGGCTTACTTTAATTAGGTTTGAGAGCTTGGCGGTTGGCGATTTTCCAAAAGCCCCTACTTTTTCTAGCCAGGATAGCTTGTAAGTTATTTGTTTATTATTTATCTCAAGCATGGCTGAATTTAATCAAAGATTGGTCCGACTGTGCGACTTCTTTTTATCTCGAAGAATCCTGGATAGCCAGCAACGCCGACCACTCCATCCCAAAGTTTTCCAGCCTCTTCCCCTTTAGGCGCCGGAGAAATTACCGGACCGAAAAAGGCCGCACCCTCTACTGAGATGATTGGCGTGCCGACATCATTTCCCACCAATTTAATACCACGTTCGTGGGACTCGATAATCGCGTCATTAAATGATTCATCATTCATAGCGGTAGCTAAGGATTTATCTAGGCCAACCTCCTCTAGCGCCGCTTCAAACAAGGTTTGGTCAACCGCCTGCTTTTGTAAATGAATTCGGGAGGAGATTGCGGTGTAAAGCGGCAAAGTAATCTCGACGCCATTTGCTTTTTGAGCCGCTGCAATAACCCTGGTGCATTGCCAAGAACGAATCAATCCCTTTTTGTACTCATCCGAAAGTTCTTTATCGCGATTTAGGTGGGCTAGAGAAAACAGGTTCCAACTAACCTCGATGTCGCGAACCTTCTCTACCTCGAGAATCCAACGTGAAGTCATCCAGGCCCATGGGCAAACTGGATCAAACCAAAACTCCGCTTTTGTCTTCATCTTTACGCCTTTCCAAATCGTCTTTCACGGTCTGCATAAATCTCTATTGCCTTCCACAATGTTTGCCTTGTGACATCGGGCCACAAGACATCCATAAACACCATCTCAGCATATGCTGATTGCCAAAGCAGAAAGTTGGAGGTGCGTTGCTCTCCAGATGATCGCAGGAAAAGATCTACATCTCTCATTTGCGGTTCATCAAGATACTTGGCGAAAACTTTTTCATTAATCTGCTCTGGCTTCAACTTTTTGCGTTGGATATCCTGCGCCAACTTTTGAGCAGCGTCCGCGATTTCGGCCCTCCCACCGTAATTGACACACATATTTAGGGTTAAAACCTTGTTGCGAGCGGTCATCTCCTCTGCGATCTCTAACTCTTCAATGACAGATTTCCAGAGTTTCTGCGGTCTACCGACCCACCGTACCCGCACCCCCATGCGATGCATTTCATCTCTACGTCTTCTAATGACATCACGGTTAAACCCCATTAAGAACTTCACTTCATCAGGTGAGCGACGCCAATTCTCCGTCGAAAAGGCAAAGGCAGAGAGTTCTTTAACCCCAATTTGAATAGCGCCTTCAACCACATCAAATAAAGCGCTCTCCCCTTTTTCATGTCCTTTGGTACGGGGCAGACCTCGCTTCTTTGCCCAGCGACCGTTGCCATCCATAACCAAGGCAACATGTTGCGGAATCTTGTCCTTAGTGATTTTTGGTGGCTTCACGAGCTGACTCTCTCGACCATGGGCAGCGAACGTAAACCTTTTTCTAAATGCCATTGTAAATACGCTGCCACCAGACCAGATGCTTCTCTTCTATGTCTTAACTCGCTGTTATCGGCGTCATCCCAATTTCCAGTTAATAAATCTGACATTAACTGCAGAGTTTCAACGGAAGGAGTTGCAGAGGCAGAGGGCTTGCAGTTAACGCAAACCGAACCTCCACCAACTAATGAAAAATACTTATGCGGACCGGGCGCTTCACATCTTGAACAAATTGTCATCGAAGGTGCATATCCCGCAATAGAAAGGGAGCGCAACAAGTAGGCATCCAGAATTAGTGAAGGATCATGCGATTCATGAGCCAATGCCTTAAGGCCTCCAGTAAGCAACAAAAACTGTTGTAGCGCTGGCTCGCCCTCATTTGAGGTAAAGCGTTCTGCAGCTTCTAATATCGCCGAAGCAATAGTCCACTTTTGATAATCATGTGAGATTGCATCGCCAAAGTTTTCTAAGCTCTCCACTTGAGTAACAACATCAAAGGTTTTACCGGTGTAGAGCTGAATATCAACATAACTTGCTGGCTCTAGTCGAGCACCAAACTTAGATTTAGTTCTTCTGACCCCTTTAGCAACAGCACGAATCCGCCCATGCTCTCTACTAATCAGGGTGACAATGCGATCAGCCTCACCCAACTTTTGAGTGCGGATTACAACAGCCTGATCCCGGTATAACGCCACGGGCCCACGTTAGTCAAAGTAACTAGCGAAGAGCGCGATTGACCGCCGAAATGACCGCTTTTAGTGATGCAGTTGTGGTGGAAGGGTCAATGCCAACCCCCCAATAAGTTCCGCCATTTACGGTGCACTCTAGATAGGCAGCGGCATTTGCATCGCCTCCAGAGCTCATGGCATGTTCGTAGTAATCAGCCACCTGCACATCTACGCCATGTGCCTGCATGACATGACAGAAAGCAGAGATCGGTCCATTGCCATCACCGGAGAGGGTTAATGGTTTTTTGTTATCCAATAAATCAACACTCAAGCTAACTTTGCCATCTGCGCTACTTGATTGTGTTAACCCAGATAATCTAAAACGACCCCATTGATTTTCAGTAGCAGGCAGATACTCATCAACAAATATGCGCCACATCTGCTCTGGGAAGACCTCTCCCCCTTGATCATCCGTGTGTGCCTGAATTACTTGACTGAACTCAATCTGCAAACGTCGTGGAAGATCTAGATAGTGCTCACTCTTCATTATGTAAGCAACCCCGCCCTTACCAGATTGCGAGTTAACTCTGATTACCGCTTCATATGATCGACCAATATCTTTCGGATCAATTGGTAGATATGGCACCGCCCAAGTAAAGTCATCAATCTCTTTGCCAGCAGCCTTGGCATCATTTGCAAGATGCTCAAAACCTTTTTTGATCGCATCTTGATGTGAACCGCTGAAAGCGGTGAAAACTAAATCGCCACCATATGGATGACGCTCTGGGACCCGTAATTGATTGGCGTATTCAACGGTGCGTCTAATTTCTGGAATATCACTGAAATCAATCATTGGATCGACGCCATGGCTCAGTAAGTTCAAACCAAGAGTCACCAGGCAAACATTTCCGGTGCGCTCACCATTACCGAACAAAGTTCCTTCGATGCGGTCAGCTCCAGCCAAATAACCAAGTTCGGCTGCAGCAACACCGGTGCCGCGATCATTGTGTGGATGCAAACTTAAAACAATGCTGTCGCGATACTTCAAATTGCGATGCATCCATTCGATGGAATCTGCGTAAACATTGGGCGTTGCCATTTCTACCGTTGCAGGCAGATTGATAATGCTCTTCCACTCTGGAGTGGGCTGCCAGACATCATTAACCGCGTTGCACACCTCTAAAGCAAACTCTAATTCGGTGCCAGTGTAGGACTCAGGCGAGTATTCAAAAGAAATCTTGGTACCAGGAATAGAAGACATTAACTCTTTGCATAGCTTGGCACCGTCTACCGCAGTCTTCTTTATGCCCTCTTTATCAAAACCAAAAACGACCCGGCGCTGCAATGTAGAGGTTGAGTTGTAGAGGTGAACTACAGCCT
>JBEDAQ010000100.1:0-3062 GCA_041177685.1 Actinomycetota bacterium
CAAACATTATGTATGCAGGAATTAGCGCAGTGACAGCCACAAAAGTAAGAAGTAAGTAGCGGAAAGTTGCCTCTAACTTGGAACGCTGTACACCACTTTTTTTCTTCATTTGTGAAATGTCCCCGCAATAGAACGACGTTGTATCCTAAAGAAGGCAATCATTAGAACCAATGTCGCAATAAACAAGAAGACTGCAGCAGCGGCCGCAAGTTCTGGTGCCTTATTCTGAAAAGCTGATCGGTAGATATACAACTCGCTTACCATCGTGGCATTTCCTGGCCCACCTAAACCATTCGACATCACATAAACATAATTGAAGACCCATGAGACCATCGTTATTGCTTCGATTACACCGTAAAAAACAATCGTGTTGAGAATCGCAGGTCGAGTTATCGAAAAATGAGTACGCCAGAAGCCAGCACCATCGATGCGCGCTGCTTCATAGGTTTCGTTAGGCAAGGAAATGATATGAGCCAGCATTAAAATGACACCGAAACCAACTTCTTTCCAGACAATCACTGATGACATCGTGCCGAGAGCAATCGCTGGATCCCCGAGCCAATCTTTGGCGAGGAAATCTAGACCAACTGATTTTAAGAATAAGTTAAGCGCTCCGTGCAGTTGGTAAATTTGACCGAAGACGACCGCAACTACAGGAATCGGCAATACATAAGGTAAAAAGACCGCAGAACGGTAGAAGCGCATTCCCCTGCGAGTCTCGAATAGTGCAATCGCGATGATAAAAGCGAGAGTTATAAGTACAGGTACTGCCAAGAGTAGTAAGCCATTGTGTTTCAAGGCAGTGAGGAATATGGGGTCTGTTATAACTATGGAGAAATTTTCGAAACCTACCCAAGCCCCGTCATATCGAAAGGATTGAATCAAGACGGTAATTACCGAATAACCGAATATAAAAAGAATTACGAACGCTGCTGGAGCGATCCAGATTAAAGCTTCACGAGAAGAGCGAGCAGGCCGCTGGCGTGAAACCACACCAACGGCCTCGCTCTTACCTCTCGTTAATTTCACTTAGCCCAGGCTGTGAAATTATCTACGAGTTTACGGTCTGATGTACGTAGCCGTTCCATAACTGCCTGCATGTCAGCAGCTGCATCCGCAGCTGTAACTGTGCCTTTAAGAACTAATTGAACATTCTTAAAGACTGCATCAGCATCTAGTTGAGCTGGGATGAAGTTCTCTAGGTATGGGGCGCCATTAAGCGCTGATTCAAAGAGAGCCTTTGTGGAGGCGCTCTCTACCTGAGAGATATCGAAGCGATCATCTGCAGGCATAGAACCTGTTGCTGCATACCATGCATTGAGACGCTCAGTGGAGTGCGTGAATTTGATGAAGTCAGCTGCAACTTGTGGGTACTTAGACCACTTGGTGATGCCAAGTGTCTGAGATGTTGTTCCCATCTTGCCAGCCAGTGGTCCATCTGACCATGCCGGCATAGCCATGATTGTCACCTTCTCATCGCCACCAGCCTTCTTTACAAAGTTTGGCGCATCAGGGCCCGCAGTGATTGTCATTGCAGCTTTACCATCAACAAACTTCTGTTGTGCTTGATAAAGCTCGAGTGAATTAATGTCATCGTTCCAGCATTTACGATCACGTGACTCTTCTAGCTTTGTCCACCATGTCGCATGCTCTGGATCTGTGAATTTAGTTGTTCCAACTACAGCATTGATTACATCGGCTTGTGACTGGACTGATTGACCACCCAGGATTGAGTAAATCCAACCGCCAAACCAACCATCCTTTACGCCACCAGCGATTGTGGTGATCTTCTTCGCAGAGAGCACATCGCAGACTTTCATCAATTCATCCCAATTAGTTGGAACTGAAAGGCCATTGTCAGCAAGGATGTCTTTACGAACTAATAATGGGAAGGAAGGATTTACATACCAAGGAGCGGTCCAAACCTTTCCTTGGAAACCTGATTCCACCTTCGCATTGATGTAGTGCGAAAGTTCCTCTTCACTCAAGTAATCAGAGATTGGTGCGATGTGGCCATCCCATCCTGGTTGCTGTGAGTAGATGCCGCCCCAGAAGTATTGAATGTCCGGGCCAGATTGTGCAGCTGCTGCTGCCTCAAATGATGGAATCAATCCATCAGTTGTTTGAAGTACGTGCTTAATAGTTACATTTGGATGCTCTTTTGTTTAAAGAGCGATGCTCTCCTCTAGCCACTTCTGAGCACCTGGGGCTTCCTGCTCGCCCCACCATGAAATATTTAAAGTTAAATCTTCGGTTGGGAAAGCCGCCTCTTCTGTGGTTGCGCTTTCACTCGCGGTATCACTCGAAGACGAACAGGCTCCCAAAAGCAAGGCGAGCGCCAGAGCGCCGATTGCAAATACTTTCTTTGACTTCATTTCCCAAACCTCTCTCTTTGGAAAAGCCGATTAGTACCGGCGGACCATCCTGGAACTCCGTGGAGGTCTAGCAATATCTTCCCCCCTATTAGTCCTGAAATCAACGGCTCAATCGATGAATTTGAGAAAAAATGAAGGCTTACAGTGGAATACAAATTCACCTGTAGTTCAATGATTATTCGCATATTGTAGTTTTCCAGAAACTAATGAAGTTCTTTCTGGAACCGTATGATGAGCGCATGAAGAAAATCGCCCTGATAGCCCATGACAAAAAGAAGAGTGAATTGCTCGCCTGGGTTTTAGCCAACAAGGAAGAACTTGCCACTCACGAATTGATTGCCACTGGCACCACCGGCAAATTAATTGCAAAAGAGAGTGGATTGCCAGTTCAACTTGTGGAAAGTGGGCCATACGGTGGGGATATTCAAATCGGTGCTGAGATGGTTGAAAATAGAATTCACGCTCTAATTTTCTTTTGGGATCCGCTTGAACCACAACCACACGATCCAGATGTGAAAGCATTACTTCGAGTTTCAGTATTAAAGAACATTCCGACAGCATCGAACCGAGCAACGGCGGATTTATTAATACATTCAAAGTTTTTCAATTAATTAACTTACTAACCAACTAAGTGAAAATAAATCTTGGGGCCGACCAGGGGACTTGAACCCCTAACCACCCGATTAC
>JBEDAQ010000101.1:0-9714 GCA_041177685.1 Actinomycetota bacterium
TGGCGGATTGATATCCACTCCGATGGGGCGATCGAGCCCTCCACGCCTGAGGTTTCGTGAATTAGGACCCCAAGGGGTATTGTTGCGGCGTGAGGATTTACCTCACACATCTTTATAAGAAGCGAAAGCTAGGTCTAAGGCAATGGCACACAAATGAGCACGACAAAATCATGAGTAGGTCAATTTAGGTTTCGCGTTTTCAAGAAGTAGACGCGGGGCCACAAAAGGAGAAAAGTGGCAAAGGTCCGCGTTTACGAGTTAGCAAAAGATTTAGGAATGGAGAGCAAGGATGTCCTTGCAAAGCTCCAGGAGATGGGCGAGTTTGTTCGTTCCGCATCATCAACTGTTGAGCCTCCAGTCGTCCGTAAGTTTCTAGAGAAATATCCACCAGCGGTAAAACCTGCTGCAGCAGAAAAGCCAGTTAAGAAAGCACCTGCGAAAAAAGCAGCTGCTAAAAAACCGGCTTCTGAAGAAACACCGGTTGTTGAGCAAACCGCTCCAACCCCTGAAGCGGTTGTGCCACAGCAGAGTGAAACTCCTAAAGCAACCCCAGTTACTCCTCCAGTAACTCCGACGGCGATTCCTCCACGCCCTGCTCCAAGAGCTGGCAACAATCCATTTGGTACACCAGGTGTTCCAAGACCTCCGCGTCCAGCACCACGTCCTGGAAACAATCCATTTGGATCTTCAGGCGGTGGACCACGTCCACCAAGAGCTGATTCCGGACAACGTCCTAATGCAGGTGGCAGACCAGGAATGGCTGGACCGAGACCAGGATCAGTTCGTCCAGGTTTTGCAGCGCGTCCGCAACAACGTCCTGATGGTGCACAACGTCCTCAAGGTGGCGGCGGAAGATTTGGGGGCGCACCAACATCTTCATCGCCTTATCGCACTCAAGGTGGCGGTGCACAACGTCCTCAAGGTGGCGGCGGATTTGGCGCGCCACGTCCTGGTGGTCCAGGTCAAGGTGGCAGACCAGGTGGTGCAAGACCAGGAGCTGGTGGCGCATTTGGTAAAGGCGGCGGAAAGAAAAAGGATTACAAGAGTAAGAAAACTCGTCGTGAAGAGATCGACAATATGCAAGCGCCAACAATTGGTGGTGCGGTTGTTCCACGCGGAGATGGCAATACTCCAGTCCGTTTACGTCGCGGCGCTTCACTAGCGGATTTTGCAGAGAAAATTGGAGCTGATCCCGCAGCATTGGTGTCGGTTCTATTCCATCTCGGTGAAATGGTTACCGCAACTCAATCAGTTGATGAAGATACCTTGCATGTTCTTGGCGGCGAGTTTGGCTACAAGATCACAGTGGTTTCACCAGAGGATGAAGATCGTGAAATCTTGGAAGAGTTTGATATCAATCTCGAACAAGAGTTATCTGATGTAAATCCTGATGATCTCAGTGTTCGCCCACCAGTTGTAACTGTTATGGGTCACGTAGATCATGGTAAGACCCGTTTGTTGGATGCAATTCGTCAAACTGAAGTAGTTAAAGGCGAAGCCGGAGGAATTACCCAGCACATCGGCGCATATCAAATTCATCATGATCACAACGATGTAAACCGCGCTATTACCTTTATCGATACCCCAGGTCACGAGGCCTTTACCGCTATGCGTGCCCGCGGTGCCAAGGTAACTGATATCGCGGTTTTGGTTGTCGCTGCAGATGATGGCGTTATGCCTCAAACAATTGAAGCGTTAAACCATGCTCAAGCTGCAAATGTTCCAATTGTTGTTGCGGTAAACAAGGTTGATAAAGAGGGCGCAAACCCAGGAAAGATTCGTCAACAACTTACCGAGTACAACTTAATTGCTGAGGAGTACGGCGGAGACACTCTCTTTGTTGATGTTTCTGCTGCAAAGGGAACTGGAATAGACAATCTAATTGAAGCAATTCTGCTTACCGCAGATGCTGCAATCGATCTACGTGCGATTCATGAAGATGATGCACGTGGTGTAGCAATTGAAGCTCACCTCGATCGTGGTCGCGGTCCGGTTGCAACAGTGTTGGTACAGCGTGGAACTCTTAGCGTTGGAGATGCAATTGTTGCCGGCTCAGCCTTCGGTCGCGTTCGCGCGATGATGGATGAATTTGGCCATGCGGTGGATATTGCCGGTCCTTCACGTCCAGTTCAGGTACTTGGTTTTACCTCAGTACCAAGTGCGGGAGATAGTTTTATCGTTGCACCAGATGATCGCACCGCACGTCAGATTGCTGAGAAGCGTCAGGCTGGCGAACGACATGCTGCGCTAGCAAAGGCTCGCAAGAAGGTTTCACTAGAAGACTTCCTAGAGAAGTCAAAGGTCACAACACTCAATTTGATTTTGAAGGGCGATGTCAGCGGTTCGGTAGAAGCGCTGGAAGATGCTCTGGTTCAACTTGATGTTGGAAGTGAGGTTGATCTAAGGGTTATTCACCGTGGAGTTGGAGCTATTACCAAGAGCGATGTAACTCTGGCATCTGCATCAGGTGCGGTAATTGTTGGCTTCAACGTTAAACCAGAGGCACATACCGCAATCTTTGCTGATGAAGAGGGTGTAGAGATTCGCTTCTACTCAGTCATCTACAAGGCGATCGAAGAGATCGAAGCTGCGCTTAAGGGATTACTTAAGCCAGAGTTTGAAGAGGTCACCATCGGATCTGCAGAGGTGCGAGAAATCTTCAAGTCCAGCAAGTTTGGAACTATCGCTGGTTCCATGGTCTCTACCGGAATTATCAAGCGCAATGCCAAGGCTCGAGTTCTTAGAGATGGTGTCGTAATTGGCGACAATCTAACGATTGAATCACTAAAGCGTTTCAAAGATGATGCCACTGAGGTCCGCGAAGGTTTTGAGTGCGGTATCGGCGTAGGATCCTTCAAAGATATTCAAATTGGGGATGTCTTCGAAGTATTTGAAATGCGGGAAAAGAAGCGGGCATAGTCCATGGGTAACTCACATCGTGCAGCAAAGGTGGCCGATCGCATCAAAGTTGTGATCGCATCTGCGCTGGAAAGTAAGGTGAAGGATCCGCGTTTAGGGTTCATTACCATCACTGATGTGAGAGTTACCGGGGACCTACAACAAGCATCTGTTTTCTACACCGTACTTGGTGATGATGAGGCGCGGGCCAATACCGCTAAAGCGCTAGAGAGCGCTAAAGGCTTGCTACGTACCGAGGTGGGCAGAGAGTTAAAAACTCGCATAACTCCCAGCCTCACCTTCTTTGCTGATGCTTTATCTGAAACCGCTCGTAACTTTGAAGATCTTTTGGATCAGGTGCGCAAACATGATGAGGAGATTGCTCATTTACGCGACACCGCGTCACCAATTAGTGGCAGCGACCCTTATCGTGCGCCACGTATTCGCGAAACAGAATGAAGGTTGCTCACGGCTTTGTCGTAATAGATAAGCCTGCTGGAATAACTAGTCATGATGTAGTTGCAAAGTTACGCAAAACTCTGGGCACCAAGCGGGTTGGCCATGCTGGAACCCTTGATCCGATGGCAACTGGCGTTCTAGTCCTTGGCATTAACAATGCGACAAAGTTTCTGCAGTACATCACTGAAGGAAAGAAACAATATCTAGCTACAATAAGACTTGGGCAATCAACCACAACAGATGATAAAGAAGGAGAAGTTCTCTCAACCTCAAATACTGAGTCCATCACAGATCAACAGATTAAGGATTTGTTAGCAAAGCAAGTCGGCAAGATTATGCAGACACCAAGCCAAGTGTCTGCGATCAAGATAGATGGCGAACGTGCCTATGATTTAGTGCGTCAGGGCAAGGCAGTAGAGATACCCGCGCGCGAGATTGAAATTTTCCAGTTACAAGTAAGTGAGATAAGACGTGGCGAGTTCATTGATATTGATATAGATGTTATCTGCTCAGCAGGTACCTATATTCGATCTATTGCGCGAGATTTAGGACAAGCACTTCAAGTCGGGGGACACTTGATCTCTTTGCGAAGAACTTTGGTAGCGCCATTTAATCTCGTCGATTGCACAGGGTTAGAAGCGCCAGAGATTCGCCCTCTTCCAGAGGCAATCTCTCAGGTAATGCCTACACGTAAGATCGATGTTGCTGAATTGGCAGAGCTGAAATTTGGCAGAGCCTTAAGCAAATCAGATTTCAGTGGCGTTGGCGTTGCGATTGCTCCCGATGGAGAGGTAGCCGCAGTTATCGAAAACCGTGAATATGGGGCGCAGCCGATTTCGGTGTTTGTGTCATGAAAGAATAGTGATGATGAGATATATACCGGATATTTCCTGGCAGGGCGCAACCAACAAGGGTGGTGCATTAGCTATTGGGATATTTGATGGAGTACATCTTGGTCACCAGCAGATTCTGCGAGAAGCCTCAAACTCTGGGCTGCCAGTAACCGCCTTAACCTTTGATCCACATCCAACTGCAATCTTTGCTCCAAACCGCACTCCAACCAGATTGTTGACAGTGAAAAATCGGGTTCACCAATTGGCCACTCATGGTGCAAATACGGTTGCGGTACTCAAATTTACTGAAGAGTTCTCAAAGTTAACTCCTCAGGAGTTCATAGAACAGGTCTTACTGCCAATCTTTGATCCAAAACTTGTTGTTGTTGGTCAGAACTTTACCTTTGGTGCGCAGGCCGCTGGAAATGTAAATTATTTGAAACAGCATGCCAGCTTTGAAAGTAAAGGCGTTCAACTTCTAACTCATTCTGGGGGAGTTGTTTCTTCAACACGAATCCGGGAAGCGATTCGTTCCGGCAATCTAGAAACTGCAAATCAACTCTTAAGTCGACCTCACCAATTAGTGGGACCAGTAGTTCACGGAGAAAAGCGTGGCAGAACGATTGGCTACCCAACTGCAAATATTGGATTAGATGAGTTTGCCACCATTCCATCGGATGGTGTTTATGCGGGCTGGTTAACAGTAGAAGGAACCAAGTGGCCTGCAGCGATTTCAATCGGAACCAACCCAACTTTTGAGGGAGTGCGTGGCAGGCAGGTTGAGGCGTACGCTTTAGATCGCGATGATTTAGATTTGTATGACAAAGAAGCAACAGTGGAGTTTGGTTGGCGCTTGCGTGACACCATCAAATTTGATGGCCTACAACCATTGCTTGATCAAATGAAGATTGATTGTGATGAGGCTCGAAGATTGACCCATTCTCACGCTTAATTTTGAGGGTCATACCCTCGGATTTTCGATATGTGAGACGCGCTGGTAGATTTTGACCCCTCAAGCGAGAAAGCGTGCACTCGTGTACAAGACCGAGAGCCCTCGTGAAAGATGTAAAGGAAGTTAGACCATGGCATTAACACCTGCCGAGAAGAAAGAAATCATCACAAAGTTTGGCGCCTCTGCATCAGACACAGGAAGCCCTGAAGCTCAGGTTGCACTTCTCTCCAAGAGAATTGAACAAGTTACCGAACATCTACAAACCAACAAGCATGACCACCACAACCGTCGTGGCTTGCTACTTCTTGTAGGTCGTCGTCGCAGAATTCTGCAGTACCTTGCCAAGACTGATATCGAGCGTTACCGCGCGATTATCGACAAGCTCGGCATCCGCCGTTAGTTTGCAAAACTAAATAACAAAAACCAGCGCAGCAAATCGCTGACAACCCTGGACGACTGGTCCTCGGTGGTGGCTTACGGATTTATCAAAGTGGATTTCCACATAAAGGCCGTGGGCTTCGATCGAAGATCCATTCTCTAAAGGTGCGCTGGTGCTAGAGAATAGGAGAGACCCATGGAGGGTCAAGAGGTTAAGTCTGCCGTTGCCAAAATTGATAACGGTAAATTCGGAAAACGAGAGATTCGTTTTGAAACTGGTCGCCTAGCGCGCCAAGCTGCGGGAACCGCGGTGGTTTATCTTGATGATGAGTCAATGTTGCTTTCTGCAACAACCGCATCAAAGTCACCACGTGATCAATTTGATTTCTTCCCGCTAACAGTAGATGTCGAAGAGCGTATGTATGCGGTTGGAAAGATTCCAGGATCATTTTTCCGTCGCGAAGGTCGTCCTTCAGAGGATGCAATCCTTACCTGTCGTTTGATTGATCGTCCGCTACGCCCATCATTCATCAAGGGATTACGCAATGAGGTTCAAATCGTCGTAACAGTTATGGCGTTGAACCCAGATCATATGTATGACGTTGTCGCTATCAACGCAGCATCTATGTCAACACAGTTGGCTGGTCTGCCATTCTCAGGTCCAATTGGTGGCGTACGTGTTGCGCTAATTGATGGACAATGGGTAGCTTTCCCAAATCACAGCGATTTAGAGCGTGCTGTTTTTGACATGGTAGTTGCTGGTCGTATTGCCGGGGATGATGTTGCAATCATGATGGTTGAAGCAGAAGCGACCGTTAAGACCATTGGTCTAATCGGTTCCGGTGCTACAGCACCAACAGAAGAGATTGTTGGTCAAGGACTTGAGGCAGCAAAGCCATTTATCCGCACATTGTGTGAAGCACAGATGGAGCTAGCAAAGGTAGCTGCAAAGCCAACCGCTGAGTTCCCAGTATTTCTTGATTACCAAGCCGATGCTTATGAAGCGGTAGAAAAGGCAGCTAAAGCTGATTTAGCAAAGGCCCTTACTATCTCTGGCAAGCAAGAGCGCGAAACTGAAATTGATCGAATCGCAGCCGCTACAACAGAATCACTCGCTCCTAATTTTGAAGGACGCGAGAAAGAGATTCCTGCGGCGTTCCGTTCTTTGACTAAGAAATTGGTTCGTCAAAGAGTTTTGCGTGACAAGATTCGCATTGATGGTCGCGGATTACGCGATATCCGTCCGTTGACCGCAGAGGTTGAGGTTGTCCCACGTGTTCACGGTTCAGCTTTGTTCGAGCGCGGTGAAACCCAGATTCTTGGTATCACTACTCTCAATATGCTCAAGATGGAGCAACAGCTAGATACCTTGAATCCAGAGGATCACAAGCGTTACATGCACAATTACAACTTCCCGCCTTACTCCACCGGTGAAACCGGTCGTGTTGGTTCACCAAAGCGTCGTGAAATTGGACATGGTGCACTTGCAGAACGTGCTCTACTTCCAGTTCTTCCAGCCCGTGAGGAGTTTCCTTACGCAATCCGCCAGGTATCTGAGGCTTTGGGATCAAATGGTTCTACCTCAATGGGATCGGTTTGTGCCTCAACCCTTTCACTGCTAAATGCTGGTGTACCTCTCAAGGCGCCAGTAGCCGGTATCGCAATGGGTCTGATTTCAGATGATGTTGATGGCAAGACTGAGTATGTTGCTTTGACCGACATTCTTGGTGCAGAAGATGCCTTCGGCGATATGGATTTCAAAGTTGCCGGAACAAAGGATTTTGTTACAGCGCTACAGCTTGATACCAAGCTAGATGGAATTCCAGCTAGCGTTTTATCTGCAGCTCTTTTGCAGGCAAAGGAAGCGCGTTTGGCGATTCTTGGAGTTATGAATGAGGCGATTGATCGTCCTGATGATATGAACCCACTTGCGCCACGTATTATCTCAATAAAGATTCCAGTTGATCAGATTGGTGCAGTTATCGGGCCTAAGGGCAAGGTAATCAATCAGATTCAAGAAGAGACCGGAGCTGAGATCTCAATCGAAGATGATGGAACTATCTTCATTGGTGCAACAAATGGCACTGCAGCAGATGCGGCAAAGGCCCAGATTCTTGGCATCGCAGATCCAAAGCTTCCTGAGGTCGGAGAGCGCTACAACGGAACAGTTGTAAAGCTGGCCACCTTCGGCGCATTTGTTAACTTGTTGCCTGGCAAAGATGGTTTGCTACATGTTTCACAGATCCGCAAGATGCATGGTGGTAAGCGCATCGAAAATCTTGAGGATGTTATGAAGGTGGGCGACAAGGTTCACGTTGAAATCGGCGAGATTGATCCAAAGGGCAAACTTTCTTTGGTTCCAGTTCTTGATGACAACGCACAAGCCACTTCATCTGAAGAGTAGTTTGTAATTTATGACCGTACGAAAGACCGTTCTACCGAGCGGTCTTCGTATTGTCACAGAAGAGATCTCCGGCGTACGTTCCGCCGCTTACGGCATCTGGGTAAATGTTGGATCCCGAGATGAATCCTTAAAAACCGCTGGTGCATCACACTTTCTGGAACACCTTCTTTTCAAAGGAACAAAAACTAGAAGTGCTTTAGATATCTCCTCTGCAATTGAAGCGGTCGGGGGAGAGATGAATGCTTTCACCTCCAAGGAGTACACCTGTTTTTATGCCCGGGTAATTGACTCTGATTTACCACTTGCTATTGAGGTTATTTCAGATCTGATTACCTCATCAGTGGGTCGGCCAGAGGATGTTGAGGCGGAACGCAAAGTTGTTCTTGAAGAGATTTCCATGCGTGATGATGATCCTTCAGATCTAGTTCATGAGGTCTTTAGCGAAACCTTTTATGGAGATACCCCACTCGGACGCTCGATTTTGGGGACCACTGACTCCATCGAATCATTGAGTCGAAACGCAATTTTTAATTATTACAAGAAAAGGTATCTGCCTCAGGACATTGTTGTTGCGATAGCTGGAAACATCAAACATCAAAAGGTTGTTGATCAAGTCATTAAAGCGATGTCTAAAGATGGCTTTCTTGAGGGCGGCAAAAATGAATTCAACCTACGTTCAAACTCCTCAGCTAGACGCTCTGCAAAGCAAAACGTTGGGCTAATGAACCGCAAGACTGAACAAGCGCACATCTTTTTAGGTATGCCTGGTGTAGATAGAAATGATCCGCGCAGATTTGCGATGGGCGTTTTGTCGGCTGCTTTAGGTGGCGGAATGTCCTCCCGTTTGTTCCAAGAAATTCGCGAAAAAAGAGGTCTGGCTTATTCGGTTTACTCATACGCACAGCAATTTGCAGGTAGCGGATTCCTCGGTTTCTACGCTGGATGTAATCCAAGTAAAGCAACAGAGGTTGTTTCAATCATGCGTGATGTCTTACATGATGTAGCAAGTAATGGATTAACCCATGAAGAGTTGGTCCGTGCGCAGGGTGCGGTTCGTGGCACTCTGGTTTTAAGCCAGGAGGACACTGGTTCACGTATGAGTCGAATCGGCAAGAGCGAGCTGGTTTATGGGGAGATCATGACCTTTGATCAGATTTTGAAAGCCGTCGCGGATGTATCCTCCGCCGACATTAGGGCGTTGGCAGATGGAATTTTGCATCAAGCGCCTACCCTTGCGGTTGTGGGACCATTTGCAAAGCGCTCAGTTTTTGAACGGGCTCTGAGTTAAGGGGATGTGAGAATCAAGATGAGTATCAAGGTTGCTGTACTTGGCGCTAAAGGTCGTATGGGCTCGGAGTCCGTAAAGGCCATAAATGCAGCGGAAGATTTACAACTTGTGGCACAGCTAGATCTTGGTGATTCAATTGATGCGTTACTAAATAATGGCGCTGAGGTAGTGGTTGATTTCACCCATCCTGATTCAGTAATGAAAAATCTTGAATTTGCAATCAGTAATGGCATTCACGTAGTTGTAGGAACTACTGGGTTCGATGACGCAAAACTACAGAAAATTAGATCCTGGCTAGATTCAAACCCTAAGGTCGGTGCAGTTATTGCCCCTAACTTTGGTTTAGGTGCGGTCTTGATGATGCAATTTGCTGCCAAAGCCGCTAGATACTTTGAATCGGTGGAGATTGTTGAGTTACATCATCCGGAGAAAGCTGATGCTCCTTCCGGAACTGCGGCCCGAACCGCTGAATTAATTTCAGAGTAGCGCAAAGCTGCAAAAC
>JBEDAQ010000102.1:0-15671 GCA_041177685.1 Actinomycetota bacterium
CAACGGAGACGCGGTTAGGAGCGCTTTCATAAAACTTGCTTGCGATGCCTACCTCAGCCAATTTGGCCGCTACATATTCAGCCGCTGCTTTCTCATCGCCTTTTCCTTCACCGAAGTTAACACTTGGAATTCTGATTAACTCTTGGCAAAGGGTGACTACATCATTCTCGAGTTCTTGGCGTTGGGCATCGTTTAGTTCCATGGGCTAAAGTATGCCCTCTCATGGTCCGGGTGGCGGAATTGGCAGACGCGCTAGCTTGAGGTGTTAGTTCTCGAAAGGGATTAGGGGTTCAAGTCCCCTCTCGGACACGTTTTTATCGCTACGCTCCCACCGTGAACACCCCTTTAAACCGCGCCCTCTCTCTGATTGCAGATGTTCCTGATTATCCAAAACCTGGAATCCTTTTTAAAGACATCACACCTCTGCTCGCTGATGGGCCTGGGTTTGGGGTTGTAATTGACGAGTTTGCCCGTTCCATTCGAGCGCTAAATGTGGGTGTCGACGCCATTGTAGGTATAGAAAGTCGTGGCTTCATTTTGGGTGGAGCTATTGCCAAGGCTTTGGAAATTGGCTTCGTAACTGTAAGAAAGCCAGGAAAGCTTCCTCGCGATGTTTACCGTAAAGAGTATGCATTGGAATATGGTTTTGATGCCCTTGAGCTCCATAAAGATTTACTCTCGGAGGAAGACAATGTAATTATCGTCGATGATGTTTTAGCTACCGGCGGAACAGCTTTAGCTTGTCATGATCTGGTTGAGATAACCGGGGCAAAAGTGGTAGCTCATCTCTTCATGTTGGAGATTGAGTTCTTAAAAGGTCGGGAAGTTATTGCGGCAACCCATCCCGAAGTCGAGATAATCTCTTTATTGAAGGCTTAACATGGCAGAACTGATTTATTACTGCGGAACCATGGACAGTGGAAAATCCACTCTCGCCTTACAAACCGCCCACAATCATGAAAGTCGCGGTCGTGCTGGTTTGCTCTTTACAAGCCGTGACCGAGCTGGTTCCGGAAAAATCTCCTCGAGATTAGGTCTCACCTCTGAAGCCCTCGAGGTTTCAGAGAGCTTAGATTTACATAAGTTTGTAGTGGATCAACTCTCTGCAGGTAAGAGAATCGATTATGTGATCTGCGATGAGGCGCAGTTTTATGCCCCAGAACAGATAGAACAGCTCGCTAGAATCGCCGATGGTTTAAGCATCGATGTTTATGCTTTTGGAATTCTCACAGATTTCCGTACCCGACTATTCCCCGGTTCGGCTCGCTTAGTTGAATTAGCTGATCGAGTACAAACTCTCCAAGTTGAAGCCCTTTGTTGGTGCGGCGAGAGGGCTACTCATAACGCCCGTACCATCGGCGGGGTCATGGTCACTGAAGGCGAACAGGTTGTTGTTGGTGACACAGCTTCGGGTAATGAGGTCGCATATGAAGTTCTGTGCCGTAGACACCATATGCGCAAAGTTACCGCGCGCAACTCGGGTGCAGCACATCAATCTATCGAACCGTTACCTTTCAATTAAATCCATATTAATCGGTAAGAAAATCGGGAGAAGAAGATGAAATCAAAGGGTTATGCTGTTCTGGAAGCAAAAGCCGATCTAGTCCCCTTTGAATTTGAGCGACGCAATTTAGGCCCTAATGATGTTGGTTTTGAGATTCAGTTCTCGGGAATATGTCACTCAGATATTCATCAAGCCCGCGAGGAGTGGGGCGCCGCACTTTTCCCTATGGTTCCGGGTCATGAAATTGTTGGTGTTGTCAATGCCATTGGTGAAAAGGTTTCAAAATTTGCAATCGGAGATCTAATTGGTGTGGGGGTGTATATTGATTCCTGTCGTAAATGCGAAAACTGTCTACGCGGGCTTCAACAGTATTGTTTAGAGGGCATGACCGGCACTTACAACGATTACGAAAGAAACACAGATCAAATAGCTTTTGGCGGATATTCCAATTACTTTGTGGTTGATCAAGATTTCGCCGTCAAGGTTCCGGCAAACCTCGATATCTCGGCAGTGGCTCCATTGCTTTGTGCCGGTATTACGCTCTATTCACCACTTCGACATTGGCAGGCTAAACCGGGCAAGAAAATCGCAGTTATGGGGTTGGGCGGATTAGGACACATGGGGGTTAAGTTCGCCGCGGCGCTTGGGGCTGAGGTAACTGTTCTCTCTCATTCGAGGTCGAAAGAGGATGATGCAAAGCGAATGGGAGCATCAAAGTTTGTAGATACGAAGAAATCGGATTGGCATAAGGGTCTGCAAAAACACTTTGATTTAATTCTCAATACCGTTTCAGCTGATATTGAACTGGAGCCATATTTGAGCACTTTAAAGACAGATGGAACTTTGGTCGTGATTGGTCTGCCTGGTAAGCCTTACGCGGTGAACGCTGGCACTCTACTAAATGGCAGACGATCTATCGCTGGTTCCATGATTGGTGGCATTCCAGAACTTCAAGAGATGCTTGATTTCTGCGGAAAGCACAACATCGTTAGTGATGTAGAGGTAATTAACGCTGATTACATCAACAAGGCTTACGATCGGACTGTTGCCAGTGATGTTCGCTATCGATTTGTTATTGATGCTAAAAGCTTTTGATTATTGATTGTCATAGGTAACTAGCAAGCCAGGCCAATATAGGCGCGAGCGCCAAGGACGGCAGGAGGTTACCGATAGCAATCTCTTTTATTTTCAGAAGTTTCAGAGCGATACCAAATAGAAGCACGCCGCCTACCGCTGTCATAGCGCTGATCTGATAATCAGACAAAACCTGCCCAGCCAACAAACCGACTCCAGTCCAAAAGAATTGGTAGATACCTACTGGCAGCGCCGATACTGCAACTCCCCAACCCAAAGCGGCCGCGAAGGCCATCGATGCAAAAAAGTCCAAAATGCTCTTTAATGTTAACTGTTCAATTCCGGTTCCCATGCCATCGCTAATGCTGCCTAATATCGCAAGTGGTCCGATTACGAAAATTAAGGATGCGGTTACAAAACCTTCCACGAAAGGTGATTTACCATCTTTATCTAATCTATTTTTCAAGTACAAACCAGCTCGCTCAAGTTTGGATTCAATATCAACAAAAGATCCTATTCCTCCGCCGATCAAAAGAGCGGCTAGAACCACTAACAATGCTCCACCTTTCGGTACCGCCTCATCAAAAGATTTATCCCACATTGCGAATACGGAAGCTGCAGCGCTAATAAGGGTTACCGCACCAAGAACATCCATCATGAGCGAGCGAGTGGTGTCTTTGAATCTATTGCCTACTAGAACTCCTATTGCAGCTCCAAAGAGAATAGTGAATATATTGAGGGTGGTTCCGAAGCCAATGAACATGAAATCAAGTCTAGAGCTACTGATACCTTTGGTTGGTGAATAAATGGCTCAATAGATTGAGGCCGCACAAAACCGTACCAAAAACACCTTGGACCGCACAGCACAGATGGGAGTTCGGACTCCAAAGGTTTTCTATCCTTGCCTTTGGATTATTCATCTTCGGTTTAGGCGATAGCTTGTTAATAATCTCAGGACTTGGAAATGCACCGTGGTCGGTTTTGGCTCAAGGAATCTCCATTAATACTGGATTTAGTATCGGGGCATCCACTCTAATTATTAGCGCGATAGTTCTAGCTTTATGGATTCCCTTGAAGGAGCGTCCAGGACTTGGAACTATCTCCAACATATTGATAATCGCATTTGCAATTGATTTTGGTATTCATGTGTTCCCACACCCCAAACAATTTGCTATGGAGTTAATTTATGTATTTGTCGGAATCGCGATGGTGGGAATCGGATCGGCGCTTTATATAACCTGCGGTCTTGGACCAGGACCTCGCGATGGCTGGATGACCTCTATACATCGTAGAACGGGGATTCCGGTTGGTCGGGTGAGATTAATGATTGAGCTGGTTGTGCTAACCCTCGGAGTGATATTGGGCGGTACTGCAGGGCTCGGAACAGCGCTTTTTGCCTTATTTATCGGGTACTCGGTCGCACTTTCCTTTGGTGTCGTTTCTCGGATTACCCATGGGTAACCAATAGGTTTAAGCCACTCCCCTCAGCCTGTGGACTGAATCCACACGGTGTCGCAACCACCACCGTTAAAAAATTAGCGACATCCCATTCAACTGGGATGAAAGGAAGAGCATGCTTGACTCTTATTTCAAAATCTCTCAACGCGGATCCTCAGTAGCACAAGAGGTTCGTGGCGGCGTAGTTACCTTCTTTACGATGGCCTACATCGTTGCCCTAAATCCATTGATCATCGGTCTATCAAAAGATGCTGATGGTAAGTACCTCGGTGGCGGAGACGCTCCGAACCTTGCACTGATAGCGGCTGCTACTGCACTCGTAGCAGGTGTCTTGTCTATTCTCATGGGCGTTGTTGCTAACTTCCCGTTGGCACTCGCAACTGGACTAGGTCTAAACACCTTCGTAGCAGTTGGCATCGCATCAAAGATGACATGGGCTGACGCCATGGGACTTGTTGTCCTTGAAGGCTTAATCATCTTGGTGCTGGTTCTAACCGGATTCCGTACCGCGGTGTTCCGTGCCGTTCCTACCCAATTGAAGATCGCCATTTCCGTCGGTATTGGATTGTTTATCGCCCTTATCGGTTTGGTGGATGCGGGCTTTGTTCGCCGCACCGGCACTGGTCCAGTTCCAGTGACCCTCGGCAACAATGGAGAACTCGTTGGATGGCCGGTCGTAGTTTTCGCTTTTGGTCTCTTCCTAACCATCGGTTTGATGGTACGTAAAATCAAAGCAGCGCTTCTAATCGGTATCGTAATTTCAACCGGTTTGGCTATTGCTATTGAAAGCGCATTCAAGGTTGGTCCGTTGTTTAACGGTGCGACTGGCGCAGTAAATCCAAAGGGATGGAACCTAAACATCCCAGCGATGCCAGAAAACGTCGTAGCAACACCAGATTTTGGTCTACTTGGTTCATTTAACCTATTTGGTTCATTTGAGCGAGTTCCGCTAATCACCGCTTTACTACTTGTTTTCACACTACTTCTTGCTGACTTCTTTGACACGATGGGAACCATGACCGCTATCGGTCAAGAGGCTGGCTTGAATGACAAAGATGGAACACCTCCAAACGCAGACCGGATTCTTTTGGTCGATTCAATTGCTGCCGCCGCTGGTGGAGCTGCTGGTGTCTCTTCAAACACTTCGTACATCGAATCAGCTTCAGGTGTTGGTGAAGGCGCACGAACCGGATTAGCATCAGTAGTTACTGGTGTTCTATTCCTGCTTACCACCTTCTTGGCTCCACTTGTTGCAATCATTCCTTATGAAGCAGCTACTCCAGCTTTGATCATTGTCGGTTTCTTGATGATGACTCAGATCAAATCTATTGATTGGGAAGATTATGGAATTGCAATTCCATCCTTCCTAACAATCATCTTGATGCCATTCACCTACAACATTTCAGTAGGTATTGGCGCAGGATTTGTCTCTTATGTAGTGATTCGATTGCTACAAGGAAGAAGAAAAGATATCCACCCATTACTACTACTGGTGGCTGGCTTGTTCATGATCTACTTCCTAAATAACCCAATTAATACCTGGGTTTCATAAACTGAAGTAAAGAAAAGGCCCCGGATCTCCGGGGCCTTTTTTACTGCCCAATTCACCAAGTTATCTCTGGTAAGGCCCGCGCTTTCAGAATCTCATTGACTCGAGAAAAAGGTTTTGATCCGAGGAAGCCTCGATGAGCAGATAACGGACTTGGGTGCACCCCTTCAACTAAGGAATCTTGATCAAATAACGGGGCCAGCTCCCTGGCGGTATTTCCCCAAAGCACACCAACAGCCTTCAAACTGGCAACGTGTTGAACTATGTGATGTGTAATTTTCTGCCACCCCAGGTCAGCATGAGAGCCGCTATTGCCGGCGCTTACAGTAAGGACTCGGTTTAACAAAAGAACCCCTTGCGCACTCCACCGAGTTAGATCCCCGTCTGCGGTTGTCGTTGATCCAATATCGGTAAGTATTTCCTTTTGAATATTCATGAGTGAACCTGGTAAACCAGATTTTCTCGGTGAGACTGAGAAAGCTAGGCCTATGGCATCTGCAATATTCGGATAAGGGTCTTGCCCAACTATTACAACTTTAATCGCCTCGGGTGGCGTTTCTAATGCTCGAAAAACGAATTTCTTGTCGGGAAGTATCCGTTCACCTTGATCTGCTCGAGTTTGCAGTTGCTTTCCAATGTCATTGATTTCATCCTTAAGATGATGCAAAACCGGTTGCCAAGGTTCTGGCACTAACCTAAAGAGCATCTTCAACCCGCGGTTGCGAAGTATCTATTGCCATCAAAATGCAGCTTTAGCTCAACTCCGAAAACCTGACGCAAATTTTCAGCTGTTAGGACCTCAGATATTGGTCCGGAGTATGCCGCTTTTCCTTCTTTGAGAAGAAGGGCATGTGTTGTGCCAGCCGGAATCTCTTCAATATGGTGGGTAACTATTATGGTTACTGGAGCTGACTCATCACTGGTGTACGCGGTAATTCTCGAGAGAATATCCTCTCGGCCACCTAGATCTAATCCAGCAGCGGGTTCATCAAGGAGCAAAATCTCCGGATCAGCCATTAACGCGCGAGAAATTTGCACCCTCTTCTTCTCCCCTTCACTTAATGTGCCGAAGTAACGTTCACCTAGCTCTCTAACTCCAAAAGTATTTAAAAGCGCCTTTGCCCTTGATTCATCCCACAAGTCATACTCTTCTTGCCACCTACCTGCAATCGCGTAAGCAGAGGTTAAAACAACGTCAATAACTTTCTCATCACTTGGTAGTAGCTCCAACATTGCACTGGAGGTAAAACCTATGCGCGGCCTTAGTTCAAATACATCTACTGCACCCATTTTTTCACTCAAGACCTTGACCATTCCCTTTGTGGGATGAATAAGTGCAGCTGCTAGTTGTAACAAAGTGGTTTTCCCAGCTCCATTGGGGCCGAGGATTACCCATTTCTCTCCCTCTGAAACCTGCCAGGATATGGGACCCAGAATGCATTTATTGGAGCGATGTACCTCTACATCTGAAAGGGTTAGAACAGGCTCCATAGGTAGCGAAGATACACTTTCGATCGGATTTTTTCGCTAAAATTATGAAGTGAGCCACGACCTAAATCTTTCTAATGCATCTTCGGGCCCGTACAAAGGAAACGCAATCATTCTCATCAGTGGCAATAACGGCCCCGAAGCGATTCAAATTGTTTTAGATATTCTCTCCGAATACAACCTTAAACTAGTAGATCAACAAGGCATAAATATGGCGGGTCGGCTAATTGCTGCCATGCAAATAGAATTTGACCCAGCACACGCCGATGCTATCGAGCGGGAATTACTTTCCGCGATGAAACCACTCGGTCTTGACGTTGCCTTAGAAGTTTTATGAACTACCAACTAGCTATTTTTGATGTCGATTCAACACTTATTCAACAAGAGGTAATCGATCTGCTCGCCTCTTTTACCGAGCATGGAGCCGAAGTGTCTAGGATCACTGAGGCCGCTATGCGAGGAGAGTTGGATTTCGATCAGGCACTTAGCCAGCGAGTAAGTTTGCTTCAAGGCTTATCTGCGAGCATTTTTACTGAGGTTCTAAACCAAATCTCATTTTCAATGGGCGCTATCGAGCTAGTCAAAGAGTTGAAGATCCGGGGATACAAAGTAGGGGTTGTGTCTGGGGGTTTCCGCAATGTGATAGACCACCTATTTAAAGATCTCCAACTTGATTTTATTCGAGCGAACTTTCTCGAAATTAAAGACGGGATTCTTACCGGCAGAACAATTGGACCAGTCATAAATAGGCGCGCGAAGGCCGAAGCGCTTATGGAGTTTGCCGCTCAGCATCAGATCAATTTGGAAAACACAATCGCAATTGGTGATGGCTCAAATGATATTGAAATGATAAAGCTGGCCGGTTTAGGCTTTAGCTACAAGGGCAAACCTGCGCTCAATGAAGCTGCGGATATATGTCTCACGGAGGATGACCTGCGCTTACTTCTCAATTATTTATAGGGCTAGCCGGTTTTATAAACGGCAGGAGTGAATATCAGTAACCAAAATCCCGCGTGCGCCTAGATCCCATAACTTATCCATGATGTCATGAACATCAGATCTCTTGACCATCGCTCGAACAGCGACCCAATCATCTTTTTGCAAAGGCGAAATAGTGGGAGATTCCAATCCTGGTGTTAAGCGACAGGCCTCGTCTAAATTAATCTTCTTAACATCGTAATCGACTAAAACATACTGTCTAGCGATAACGACGCTGCCAATGCGGCGAATCATGGTCTCTGCTTTGCTGTTTCGTACCGCGCCTGTGCGTTCAATCAGTATCGCTTCGCTACGCAAGATCTCTTCGCCGAACACCTGCAAACCAGCCTGTTTTAAAGTGTTACCCGTCGACACCACATCAGCGATTACATCAGCTACGCCCAATTTAATCGCTCCTTCTACCGCTCCATCTAATGGAACAACGGTGGCGGTTATCTCTTTACTTTTCAGGAAATTTCGGACCAGATTGGGGTACGCGGTAGCGACCTTTTTGCCTTGCAAAGCTTCATTTCCAGGCATTGCGGCAAAACGAAACAGGCTCTTGCCAAAATCCAAACTCATAACCTCAGAAGCAGCGGCCTCTGAATCCAGCAACAAGTCGCGACCAGTAATACCAATATTTAGCTCACCAGAACCTACATAAATCGCAATATCTCTTGGTCTCAAGTAATAAAACTCAACCTCATTACTAGTATCTATGTAGGTGAGATCCCTCTGGTCACTTCTTTGTCTATAGCCAGCTTCACGCAAAATCTCCGCAGCTGAATCCGCCAATGATCCCTTATTTGGCAAAGCTACCTTTAGCATCTCACTCCCCTTTTATAATTTTTCGTAGATATCATTTAGGGATAATCCTCGCGCCAACATCAGAACTTGAAGGTGATACAGCAACTGGCTAATTTCAGTAGCCAAAGCCTCATTATCTTCATGTTCGGCAGCTAACCAAACCTCTCCAGCCTCTTCCAAGATTTTCTTGCCAATGGCATGAATTCCCGCATCCAATTGTTGAATAGTTCCAGATCCCTCTGGTCTGGTCGAAGCGATCTCCTGGAGTTCAACCCAAAGTTGCTCAAAATTCTTGGATGCCATGGTGGAGAGTCTATCAACTGAGGAGTTTTGGATGAGTAGATATATCGCTTAGGACAAGGCTTGTTGTCTTAAAAGCTCAATCATCTCTCCAGGATTATCTGATCGATAAACAGCCGAGCCTGCTACAAATGTGTCTGCACCTGCCTGGTATGCGGTACGGATAGTTTCCAAAGAAATGCCACCATCTACCTGAATCCATTTTTCATTGAAACCTTTATCACTTAGCCAATTTCTAGCCTTCTCAACCTTCGGCATCATCTCAGTCATAAATTTTTGGCCACCGAAACCAGGTTCCACTGTCATAACAAGAATCATGTCCACATCCGGCAACAACTCTTGCACCACCTCTATCGGAGTGTTGGGCTTTATTGCTAAACCAGCTCTCACCCCTTTTGACTTGATATCCCTCAGAGTTTGTTGGGGGTTTTGGCAAGCTTCAAAATGAACGGTAATACTGGCAGTATTCGCGGACACATATTTGATAGCTTCGCTATCAGGTTTAGCAATCATCAAGTGCACATCAACAGGGAGAGCAGATTGATTGATTATTTCTAGGGACTTATCCAAATCGAAAGTAAAGTTAGGGACAAAGACATTGTCCATAACATCTAGATGTAGTAAGTCTGCCTGCGCAGAAACACGACGAATTTCGTTAGGGAGATCATCAAAATTGGCATTAAGAATGCTGGGACAGATTCTGATCAATTCATCACCCCTTCTTCTTAAGTAGAGCTAGAAACATAGCATCACAATTATCGATGTGGGTCCACAATTGCAATAAACCCTCTTTATCGGAATTGGGATGCTTTATGGGCAGGATTTCAAATTCCGGATGTCGTCTTAGAAACCCTCTCACTTGGAAGATTGTCTCCGCTTGGTGTGGGCTGCAGGTTGCATAAGCTAAAACTCCCGTTGGATTTAATTTGCCAGCGGCTGCATCCAACAACGCTGATTGAACTTCTACAAGTTGCTTTAAATCTTGGACTGTACGACGCCAACGCACCTCTGGCCGACGGCGCAATGCTCCAATTCCAGTGCATGGTGCATCAATCAAAATCCGATCAAACTTACCAATCGACTCTGGCAATTCTCGACCGTCAAAGTTGGTTACCTCTCCATACTTCACAACTTGCTTGACCAGCTTTGCACGCGGCTCAGATACTTCATTTGCTACAAACTCTCCCCCGTATTGGGAGAGAAGTGCGGAGAGATAAGCTGCCTTTCCTCCCGGACCGGCACACAGATCAAGCCACTTTAGATTTTCTTCAAAACTCTTCAAGAACTCCTCTACTACGATTTGCGAACCATAATCTTGTACGCCAGCGCGTCTCTCTCGCACCGCTGGCAAATCTCCCGGGTTCCCATCGAAAGTAACTGCATTCAAGGACCCAACTAAGTCTGCAGCGCCACAATCTAAGAGCTCATCCTTGCTGGATTTACCAGGCCAAGCAATTAATGTTGGCTTTGTGGGTAAATTGTTAGCGTCAAGCAGATTTACGACCTGTTTAACATCTTTCAATCTATCGAGGTAGGAGCTGACAATCCATTCCGGATGGGAATACTCGCCAGCTAACCTAGAGATTTCATCACCCTGCCAATCGATATCGTCAATCTCTGATACCCGCCGCAAAACCGCGTTCACAAAGCTAGCCGTGGATTTACCTAAAACCTTCTTTGCTAGTTCAACACTCTCATAAATCGCAGCATGAACCGGAGTGCGCATTTGCTTAAGTTGATGGGTGCCCATACGCAGCACTATCAGGGCTTTAGCATCGACGGTTTCCAAATCTCTATCACTCGTTCTTTGGATGAACTGATCATATAGACCCTTCATTCGAAGGGTGCCATATACCAATTCTGTAGCCATCGCCTTATCACTCTTCGACATTTGACTAACGGCAAGATATTTAGGTAGTAAAAGATTGCTGTACTCATTTTTAAGCTCAACCTCGGCGAGTACCTCGAAGGCTAGAAGGCGCGGATTATCTATTTGTCGCATATCTCAGGCGATATCAAAACGAAGATGTTCCTTGTTTTGGATTCCACGAACCCATTCCATGGCCGACATCTCCCTCTTGCCCTCTGGCTTAACCCGCCTCAGGAGTAACACTCCATTTCCGCATTTCACCAGTACCTCGGTGCCAGTTACCACTGTTCCCGTTGGAATACCTCTTTCTAAATCAAGATCCGAAATCTCTGCCTCTAGAATCAGGATTTGTTTTCCATCTAATCGGCTCCAAGCTCCTGGCCAAGGGGAAAACGCCCGCACCTTACGCTCTATCGATAAAACCTCATCTGACCAACTAATCACTCCATCACTTTTAGAAATTTTCGGAGCCATTGTGGCACCTTCGGATCTCTGAGCAAGTGGTTCAATTCCCTCTTTAATTTTACGAAGTGACTCTTCAAGAGGTTGTATCGCTAACTCACTTAGCGTTCCTAACAATTCCCCGGAGGTTTCTCTCCCATGCAATCTATACTCCTTGAAAGCATAAACTGGCCCAGTATCTAATCCGCTGTCTAATCTAAAGACCGTAACTCCAGTAGTTTGATCGCCATTCAAAATGCTGAACTGTACTGGCGCTGCACCACGCCATCTTGGCAACAACGAAAAGTGAAGGTTAATCCAGCCCTTTTTTGGCATGGATAATTGATGCTTTTTTATCAATCTCCCATACGCTGCGGTAATTACCAAATCAGGTTCAATATCTTGCAGCGCAGATTCCAGCTCAAGATCATTTGAGGGTTTTACAACTCTCAAATCTCGACTTGAACAATATTCGGCGAACTCGTTTGGGGTAAGAGTTCGTCCCCGCCCTGTTGGTTTATCAGGGCCAGTTAGAACGGTCTTAAGATGGTGATTACTCATTAAATAATCGACAACTGGAATAGCAACTTTTGAAGATGAAGCCAAAACTATATTCAAAGATGCCTACTAAATATTTCTTCCAAAAGTCGAATGCGGCGAAACCTTGACTTCCGGAGAGATTCCGGTTGACTCTGCTTCCAAAAACCATTCAGAGGAGCGAATATCCTTCATAGCTTGCTTTCGCAAATCACTTGGAAGTCGATCGATAAATAGCACTCCATTTAAATGATCTGTTTCATGCTGAAGCGCCCGGGCCAGAAACTCAGTTCCTTCTACAACTATAGGCTCTCCATGCATATTCCAGCCCTTGGCTACGGCACGAAAAGCCCTTGGGGTTTCATAACTTAACTCCGGAAAGGAAAGACAGCCCTCCTCGCCATCCTGCATCTCATCGCTTAGATCAAGGGTCGGATTAACGAGGTGACCGAACTCCTCATTTACATGCCATACAAACACCCGTAGCGGAACGCCAATTTGAGGTGCGGCTAAGCCCGCGCCTGGGGCATCCAACATCGTTTCAGTTAAATCTCTAACCAGGTTCCTTAGCTCTTTATCAAAATCTACGACTGGGACAGCTGGGGTTGTAAGAACCGGATCTCCAAAGTATCTGATGGGTTGAATCGCCATGGTCGAATTCTACCTGTTGTCAGAGGTAATAAGGATCTACCTTTATAGAAAAGAGTTCTTTACCCCCGGATGAGCGCAATTTTTGCAGAGCCTTTAACGCCTGCAAAATTTTAACCGCTCCCTCGTGATTTACCTTAATTGTCAGCCTGGTTCCAGATTTAGAAATAAGGCTCTTTGCCAAATCACCGAATTGATTGTCTAACTTACTTCGCAATCCCGATAACGATCGAAATTCACCCTCTATTTGGATAACTCTCACATAAGGTGGCAACTTTGCATCCTCGCGATCCCTATTTAGATATCGCATGAACTTTGCAGGTTTACCGGCGATAATCGCCTGCGAAATTGGATGTGACGCCGGAAGAGAAAGAAATATCTCTGCACCGACTCTTACAAGGCTCAGTGCTTTCAACCATAAATTGAAAAGTTCCTCCTCCGCTCTGATGAATTGTCGGGAAAGCATCTCTTCACCGTCCAGAAGAGCTAATCCGGCATACCCTGATCTAGCACTGACTAATGTCGAATATGATGAAATAACTATGCACTTTTCGTGAATATCTGGTTTTGTATCTTCATCTGATGTTGCCAGTATGACCCGTCGGCCAGGAAACGCCTTTCCTATCTCCTCAACAAACTTTCGCGCTCCGCTGCGATATATAAGGTATTGAGATGATTGACACTCGACACATCGCCAATCATTTAAAGTTAAATCACATATCGAACAGCTGATGGCTCCCTTTTCTTTCATTGCGAGTAAACCGCCACATTTACACCTAGCTCTGTTCCGACAGTTTTTACAGACAAAACCGGGTGCATAGTCCTTTGTTGCCAAGCAAACCAAGACCGGTCCCTTCTCCAAACCCTTCCTAATAACTTCATAAAAACTATTAGGCGGCGTAATAATTCTTTTTGAGAGAATAGGTGAATTACCCGTTGTGGCAGGTTTTACCCATTTTAAATCTATTAACCGCTGCAGTTCAGCCGAGCAAGCGAATCCAAAAAAAACAACTTCGCAACCCTCTGCTTCGGCTCGAAGAAGTGCGACATCGCGAAGATTCCAGGAAGGCGATCTTTGCTCCGTGTAATGAACCGAACCTTCATCTAATACGTAGATCCGGGCTAAGTCTCGAGTTGGAGCAAAAATCGCACTACGTAATCCGAGTATCAACAAATTCTCTGTGGTTAAGAGTTTTTCAAAAGATGCACGACGTTGAGCAATGGAGGTATGTGTACCAATCTCTACATAGTCTGCTAGAGAGTTTTTGAATCCTGATTCTCGAAACTCTTCTAGTGCTTTGATGGTTGGAAAAAGCAACATGGTAGAACCACCTTTTGCATGCGCTTCTTCAAGCTTTTGAACCATTACCTGGTACGGACTCGACCCAATACCAACAGGCACAAAGGATCGGCGAGCCGAATTTCTTTTCGCAATATTATCCGAGAAAGGGGTTGCTGTAATTTGCTTGGTTTTACTAAACGGTGGAACAGCTTTAAACAGCATCTGGCTGAAATTACTTAAGTATCTTTCAGCAACCTTTTCGAAAAACTGTATCTGTTGGACGCTAAAAACATTACTAGCTAATAATGAATCGATACTAAACAAATCATGCTTGTTCCGCGGGTCAACGCTGACAACCATCCCAGTGTGTTTGATGTTCCTAAACGGAACCTGTACGACACTACCCACCGATATATGTTCTTTATGCTGTTCCGGGATCGCGTAAGTAAAGCTCTGCTCTACATGAAAGATCCCAACATCCAAAACTACCTCTGCCTGCAGATCTCCAGATTTAATCTCTGTTGCTCTGCGCGCTGCAGGGGTAGCTCGCTGTCTCTTTAAATTAAGTGGCTTGACATTTGCCACAATAATCTAACCCTTAATTGCTTTGAGAATTTCAGCTGCTTTGTCGGTTTTCTCCCAGGTGAACTCAGGCAACTCGCGACCGAAATGACCATATGCACTAGTTTTGGAGTAAATCGGACGTAGCAAATTCAACTCACTGATTATCGCCGCTGGGCGAAGATCAAAGACTGACATCACCGCATCCGAGACTTGATTAACTGGAACCGTTTCAGTACCGAAGGTCTCTACGAAGAGGCCAACCGGTTGAGCTTTTCCAATTGCATAGGCAACCTGCACCTCACAGCGCTTGGCTAACCCAGCGGCAACGATATTTTTTGCCACCCAACGCATGGCATAAGCAGCAGAGCGATCTACCTTGGAAGGATCCTTGCCACTAAACGCCCCTCCACCATGTCGTGCCATGCCACCATAACTATCAACAATAATCTTTCGACCGGTTAATCCAGCATCTCCCATAGGTCCGCCAATAACAAAACGACCAGTTGGATTTACTAAGAAACGAACATCTTTGAATGGTATTTCGAAACTCTCAATTACCGGCTTGATTACATACTCAGTTATTTCAGGCGCTAAGGTTTTATCCAGATCAACATCAGCGGTATGTTGGGAAGAAATTACCACGGTGTTCAGCGCTACAGGCTTATCACCATCGTATTCAATGGTGACCTGGGTTTTTCCATCAGGTCTCAAATAAGCCAGTTGACCAGATTTACGCACCTCCGTCAGCTTTTCAGCAAGTCGATGCGCCATTGCGATAGGTAACGGCATCAAGGTTTTTGTGTCACTGTTGGCATAGCCAAACATGAGGCCCTGATCTCCTGCACCTTGTAAATCAAAGGGGTCTTTAGATTTTGAAACTCGCTCTTCTAGAGCATGATCGACACCAACAGCGATGTCTTGCGACTGCTGTCCAATAGATACTGAGACGCCACAGCTATTGCCGTCAAAGCCCTTATCCGAGCTGTCATATCCAATATTCAAAACTGTTTGACGCACTAGTTCATTTACATCTGCAAATCCATTTGTGGTGATTTCACCGGCGACATGTACTTGGCCGGTAGTTATCAACGTCTCGCAGGCGACACGACTCTTAGGATCTTGGGCCAACAATGAATCTAGAACCGCATCAGAAATGGCATCGGCAATCTTG
>JBEDAQ010000103.1:0-8312 GCA_041177685.1 Actinomycetota bacterium
GTATTTCACCAGATGCGGTTGTGCTCCGTTCTGATAGAGAGATTCCAGTTGGCGTTAAGAAGAAAATCTCACTTATGTGCGACGTTGATCAAGAGGCGGTAGTTGCAGCGGTTGATGCACCCTCTATTTACGACATTCCAAAGGTATTACACAAAGAAGGCTTGGATTCCTATTTAGTTAGAAGATTAGGGCTACCAGCAAACGAAGTTGCGTGGCAGGAATGGGATTCATTATTGGAACGGGTTCACAACCCAGCGCATACTGTAAAAGTTGGATTGGTTGGAAAGTATGTCGATTTACCTGATGCCTATCTTTCTGTGACTGAGGCGTTGCGTGCTGGTGGATTTGCTAACAACGCGAAGGTAGAGATCCATTGGATTGTTAGTGATGAATGCGAAACAGAGACAGGTGCCAAGAAAAATCTTTCCCACTTAGATGCAATTTGCGTGCCGGGAGGATTCGGGGTTAGAGGCATCGAGGGCAAATTAGGGGCTTTGAAATTTGCCAGAGAAAACAAGATTCCCACCTTAGGTTTATGTTTGGGATTGCAATGCATGGTGATTGAAGTCGCAAGAAATCTAGTTGGATTAAAGAATGCGAACAGCGCAGAGTTTGATCCAACAACATCAGACCCTGTCATAGCCACCATGGCTGGACAGGAAAGGATTGTTTCTGGCGAAGCTGATATGGGTGGAAGTATGCGTCTTGGCCTATACAAAGCTGTGCTCTTGCAAGGTTCAATTGTCTCCAGAACTTATGGAAGTGCGGAGATATCAGAACGTCATCGCCACAGATACGAAGTTAACAACTCCTATCGGGACCAGATTGCTAAAGCTGGGTTGGTATTCAGTGGAACCTCTCCGGATAATCATTTAGTGGAGTTTGTCGAGCTACCTAGCGAGGTGCATCCATACTATGTTGGCACTCAGGCTCATCCAGAGTTTCGTTCTCGCCCAACAAAACCACATCCTCTTTTTGTCGGTTTGATAAAAGCCGCAATAGAACGTGGTTAATTCCGATCTACTGCAAACTTTTCTCAACCACTGTTTGGTTGAGAGGGGACTTAGTAAAAATACGGTAAATGCCTACCGGAGAGACCTGACTGGTTTTGTTGAATTTCTACCAAAGTCCAAGGTGGATATAGAAGATGTTGATGCTGAGTCGGTTTCTAAATTTGTTTCTGAGTTAAGAGTTAGAGGCTTATCCGAGTCGAGTATCGCCCGCAAGGTGGTTTCTATTCGCAGCTGGTATGCCTTCATGGAGAAGGATGCCGGTGTAGAAAATAGAGTTAAGGAGTATCTCCCTCCAAAGATTCCTAAACGTTTACCAAAGGCCCTAACTATTGACGAGGTTTCCCGCCTAATCAACTCTTGCGATGATTCCATAATTGGAATTCGCAACCGTGCTCTTCTGGAAGTTTTGTACGCAACAGGTGCTCGGGTTAGTGAAGTTGTTTTGCTTAACACCGCCGATATTACAAAGAGTGAGGATTCAGTTGTAACTGTGAAGGTAAAGGGCAAAGGCGGTAAAGAGCGGCTTGTTCCACTTGGTAGTTTTGCCCAAAAAGCTTTGGATCAATACTTGGTGCGTGCCAGGCCTGTTCTCTTAAAGAAAAAGAGAACTGCAGCCCTGTTTCTCAATGAGACTCTAGGAACCAGGCTATCTAGGCAAAGTGGATGGCAGGTTGTTAAGGACAGCGCTGATCGGGCAAAGATAACCAGCGAGGTGTCACCACACTCATTGAGACATTCTTTCGCAACTCATCTTTTGGATGGAGGAGCAGATATCAGAGTTGTTCAAGAGCTGTTGGGCCACTCCTCGGTGACAACAACTCAGATCTACACCTTAGTTACCATAGATAAGCTGCGCGAAAGTTATATCGCCGCACATCCCAGAGCTACAAAAGTTTAGTTCAGCGTCCGCGCAATCGACGAGCGATAATGGATTGATCGCCCTTTGATTCCAGGTCTGCAATAACTATCGCAAGCGACTCGCGCACAATTCGACCACGATCAACTGCAAGTCCAAGATCGCCCCGTAGATGTAATCTGGCTTGTTCTAGATCAAACAACTCCTCAGGTGAGAGATAAACCGTGATTTTCTCATCATGTTTTTCACGACCGGTAGGAGATTTGTCTAAGCCGGTTGGCCTGCGACGTGGGGTCTGTCGCACGCCGCTACTTTTCGCAACTGGTTTTGCAGCGGAAGCAGCTGTAGTTGTTGGCCGATTAGTGTGCGCCACCTCAACCTCTTCAACTGATTGATCAGGCACCGCACTTAAAGTGGTTTTACGGAAAAGTTCATCCGCACCCGGCAAACTGATTCTTCTACTCATCGCACACCTCCATTGGAAATAATCTCTCTGGCAAGTCTTCGGTAAGCGGCCGCTCCAATTGAAGCGCTGGCATAGGAAGTAATTGGCTCTCCCGCGACTGTTGTTTCTGGGAAACGCACCGTGCGGGCGATGGTTGTATCAAATATCTTGTTGGGAAATGCTTCGGCAATACGTTCTAGAACTTCGCGGCTATGTACGGTCTTTCTATCAAACATGGTGGGCAAAATTCCCAGCAATTGCAGATCTGGGTTGGTATTGATCTGAACCTTTTTGATGATGTCATCCAACAATGCGACGCCGCGCAAAGCAAAGTACTCGCATTCAAGAGGGACCAAAACCCAATCAGAGGCTGTTAAAGCATTGACAGTTAACAAACCCAAAGAAGGTTGGCAATCAATCAGAATAACATCATAAAAATCAGTAACAGTTTGCAGTACACGTTTTAAAATCTTTTCGCGGGCGATAACTGTTACTAGACCACCTTCTGCACCTGATAGATCTTCATGCGCAGGAATCATGTCCATTCCAGGAACGCTAGTTTTTAGCAGGAAATCCTCGATTTTTGTTGATTCATCCATCATCAAGTTGTAGATGGAGCCCTCAAGATCACGCGTAGAGACATTTAATCCAACTGATAAAGAGTGTTGTGGATCAAAATCCACAAGTAAAACTCTTCGACCTAGCTCTGCAAAAGCAGCTCCAAGGTTAATAGTGGTGGTGGTCTTTCCAACACCACCTTTTTGGTTAACAACAGAGATGATTTTGGCGTTTCCATGCTCAGTTAATGGAGCAGGGATTGCAAAATCACGTTGTGGGGTGCCGAGCACCATAGAGGAAGTAACAATTTCAGAGTCAAATTTGGATAATGTCGATTTAGCGTTCAATCGAGTTATCTCTGAAGCACTTTTTGCCATGCCGCGACTTTAGTCATCACCTGTATGGGTTAAGGCAACGACACGCGTACAGTATGACAACCATGAATCAAGAAAATGTAGAACCCTCAAGTAATACTTTAGGTTCTCTGCCTCCGATTGCGGGTGCTACGACCGTGTCTGGCGAGGGCAGAGTTGCTGGGTTCTCCGTCCATTTAGAGAATTTTGATGGCCCGTTTGATTTATTGCTGCAACTTATTTCTAGACATCGAATGGATATAACCGATGTTGCGATTGCTACCGTAACTGATGAGTTTATTTCTTACATTCGCGAGCTTGAGAAAACGGAGGCGGGTTGGCAGCTTGATCAAGCCACCGAATTTCTAGTTGTTGCCGCTACTTTGCTTGATCTTAAGGCAGCACGCTTGTTGCCATCTGGGGAGATAGAGGATGAAGAAGATCTGGCCCTGTTGGAGGCAAGAGATCTGCTCTTTGCTCGCTTGCTCCAATATCGAGCCTTCAAGGAGATCGCCAGCATTCTCGAATCTCGTATCGCGCAGCAAGAGAGAAGCTTTGCTCGCTCTGTTGCCCTAGATCCTGTTTTCTCCGCCTTACTTCCGGAGGTTCTAATTGGGGTAACCCCAGAACGATTTGCCGCTATCGCCAACCGGGTATTAACCCCAAAAACCACCCCAACCCTTTCGGTGGAGCACCTGCATTTGCCTTTAGTAAGTGTGGCAGCCGAGGCTCTCAACGTGGTGAGCTCACTTAGACGGCATAAAACACTGAGTTTTCGAAGCTTGGTGTCAGATGCGGAAAACACTTTGGTAGTAGTCGCCCGTTTCTTAGCGCTTCTAGAGCTGTACAAAGATGGCTCGGTGCGATTTGAGCAGGTTGTTGCTTTGGGAGAACTACAGATCACTTGGACCGGCTCAGAGGCCGGGGCAATTACCGTTAGCGATGAGTTTGATCGAATTACTCAGGAAATTTCGGAGGAGAAAGAGTCCAATCAAGGTCTAGAAGGCGGGGAAGATGAGTAATTCGGAGATTGCGCGTTCGGTGGAGGCGATCCTGATGGTGGTCGAAGAACCGGTCTCAGAGCTTGTTTTGGCGCAGATAATTGAGGTTCCCACCGAACAGGTGCTTGAGACCCTCAATGCGCTCAGCGCCCAATATGAGGCGGAAAACCGCGGTTTTGCACTCAAACAAATAGCAGGCGGGTGGCGTTTCTACAGTCACCCCGATTTAGCACCGCTGGTTGAGAAGTTTGTTTTGGATGGACAGCAAGCGAAGCTAACCCAGGCCGCTTTGGAAACCTTGGCGGTCATCGCTTATCGCCAACCAATCTCCCGGGCTCGAGTATCAGCTATCCGTGGAGTGAATGTCGAAGCGGTCATGAAAACTTTAGTGACCAGAGGATTGGTAGAGGAGTGCGGTGTTGAGAATGAAACAGGTGCAATTCTGTACAGGACGACCCACTACTTCTTAGAGCGCATTGGTGTTAACCGGGTGGAGGATCTGCCTGCTTTAGCGCCGTTCCTTCCAGATGTAGATGGGCTCGACGAGGTTATAGCTTCACTTACCGAGTGACGTACACTTACTAGGGTGGTTAACCCGTCAAAGAGATCTAGTGATTCACCGTCTTTGATTCGGCTTCAGAAATTTATGGCCGATAGCGGGGTTGCTAGCCGTAGAGCTTGTGAAGAGTTAATTCTCTCTGGTCGTGTAAAAGTTGACGGCAAGGTCATACGTACGCTTGGGAGTAAAATCGATCCGATAAACCATAAAGTTCAAGTAGATAATGAGTTAATTACGTCAATAAAGACTAAAACCTACATAGCATTTCATAAACCTAAAGGTGTTTTGTCTACCATGTCAGATCCAGATGGTCGAGCCTCATTGTCTGATTTTTTCAACAGTTTTAGTGAGCGGCTTTTTCACGTTGGTCGTTTAGATAAAGAGAGCGAGGGCTTGATTATCCTCACCAATGATGGTCAATGGGCTCACGAAGCAACCCATCCCTCCTTTGGTGTCAGAAAGACTTACTTAGTGCTATGCGAGCAGGAGGTGAGCAACAAACTTCTAGAGCAGCTAAAAAAGGGGGTTGAACTAGAAGATGGACTAGCTAAACCGATTGCGGTTGAAAGAAGAGGAGCGTGGGTGGAGCTGGTTATTCATGAGGGGCGTAACCAAATCGTTCGAAGGATATTCGAAACCCTCGGAAACCCTGTAGAGCGTTTAGTTCGGACAGCTATTGGATCTGTTCGATTGGGGGAGTTGCCAGTAGGAAGATGGCGAGCTCTGCAAAATGAAGAGATCATTAATTTATAAACAGTTAAAACTATTTACAGTTTTAACTGTTAAATCACTTGTCGATAATCACAAAACCAATAAAGAGTTTTATCGACTTTATCTCTCCTTATAAATAGCAATTTATCGACAATACCAAGCACAATACTTAAGCATAAAAACTATATGTCGATAATGAACCCTTGCCTTTTTTACGCTTGTCAAATATCGACAATTTTGGCAGCCAAAATAAGCCGTTTCTTAATAAATCGACAAAACGCTTCATATATATCGCCGGCTTGAAGGCTCGATAGGTAAAATCGGCAAGTGAGTTTAAGGGCGATTAGGGGCGCGATACAGATCGATATTGACTCTCAACAAGAGATGCGAAGCGCAGTGATTGAGTTAATGACAACCCTTATGGCAAAGAATCAACTGGCAGCTGAAGATTTAGTTTCAGTTATTTTCACCTGCACGCCTGATTTGGTAAGTGATTTTCCTGCAGCTTCCGCACGGGAGATGGGATTGGGGGCCGTCCCCCTGCTTTGTGCAGTTGAGATGAATGTTCCAGGTAGTTTGCCTCGCACCATCCGGACCCTTGTTCACTGCGAAACCCCATTAGCTAAGGATGAAATTTCCCATGTTTATCTAAGGGGAGCGGTAGTGCTTCGTCGAGATATCGCTCAATAATGAGGCAAATACAAAACCTTCGAATAGTCGGAACTGGCTTAATCGGAACCTCGATAGCGTTGCGGGCGGGACAAGCCGGTTTGAAGCTTGATTTAACTGACTCGGATTTGGCCAACTTAAATTTGGCGAAGGATTTGCTCGCTCCATACCTTTTGGACTCCGAAAACGCTCAACTCATAGACCTTGTCATTGTTGCAACACCACCAATGAGCACATTCGAGGTGTTGAAGGCAGAGTTTCAACACAACCCCAATGCCATATTTATAGATATTGGGTCAGTTAAAACTAACCTTGTAGCAAAAGTAGAAGGTTTATCGGATTTAAATACACGGTTTTTAGGAACCCATCCGATGGCAGGAAGGGAAAGCGCTGGTGCTTCTTCGGCTCAGGCCGATCTTTTTGAAGGCCGAGCATGGATACTCACACCAACCGCCTCAACATCTCAAGAGATCATTGAACTGATAGCTCAGTTTGTTAAATTGATGGGATCCACCCCTTATCAAATGCCGCCGGAAAAACATGATGAGGTGCTGGCATACATCTCTCATCTACCGCAGATTTTAAGCACATCCTTATCAGCAACCATCCTAGAGTCCCAGGAGGATGTTTCTTTGGCGGGTCAAGGATTGCGGGACATGACTCGGATTGCCGGTAGCAATGGAGAGCTATGGAGTGAAATTCTCCAAGAAAATCAACAAGCTGTGCTTCATGCCCTAGACAGTTTCGAAAGCAAGATTGCAGAGTTAAGGGCAGCTGTTTTGAATTCCAACAAGAACTCAATTGTTGAAGCATTTAGATCAGGAAATGAGGGTCGCGCTTTAGTTTCAGGAAAGCATGGTGCTAAGCCTAGAAATTATGAGTATTTATTGATTGTAATTAAGGATGAACCCGGAGCCTTAAGTAAATTGTTTAACGAATGTGCCTCAATTGGTGCAAATATCGAAGATCTTTCAATAGAACATTCGCCTGGTCAGTTTACTGGTTTAATTACTTTGGCATTTTCATCTGAAGATGCGAATAAGGTGCGTGCGCACCTTGAGGCTCAGAATTGGAAGGTTCATCAGCGATGACAATTGTTGTTGCAATGGATGGTCCGAGTGGTTCTGGTAAATCATCAACATCAAAATCAATTGCGAGAAAAGCCGGTTGGTTGTATTTGGATACCGGCGCTCTATATAGAGCAGCAACTTGGTTAGCGATACGCGAAGCAATTGTGGAACCCAATCAACTTGTTGCAGCCTTGGAGAAGAATCCAATTGTCTTCAAAACTGATCCAGACAACGCAATCACTTTATGTGGTGGTATAGATGTCTCACAAGAGATAAGAAACGCAGAGATTACATCTGCGGTGAGTCGAATTTCGGCTTGGCCAGAGCTTCGAGCGCATTTACTTACGTTGCAAAGAAAAATAATTGATAGTGCAAAAAACGGAATAGTTGTTGAAGGTAGAGATATTGGCACAGTTGTTGCTCCTAGTGCGCAGTTGAAGATATGGCTGCAGGCCGACATTAACGCAAGAGCAATTAGAAGAGATTTGGAAAATCAAGAGAGAAATATTGGGTCATTAGGTAAATCTCAGATGGCTGAGTCGCTTAATCAGAGAGATGCTTTAGATTCAAATCGAACCACCTCTCCGCTAAAGAAAGCAGATGATGCAATAATTGTTGATTCCACTGATTTAACCTTGGATGAAACTGTTGAATATATTTGGAATATCTTGAAGCAGCGCTCTCTAATAGGTTTGCCAAAAGTAGTAATTGTGGGCCGACCAAATGTTGGAAAATCAACATTGGTAAATCGAATTATCGGTTCCAGGGAAGCCATAATTGAAGATGTTCCGGGCGTGACTCGTGATCGAGTTTCTTATGAAGCAGAATGGAACGGAAAAGCTTTCTTTGTGGTTGATACTGGAGGTTGGGAACCGACTTCGGAGGGAATCGCATTAAAAATTTCGGAGGCTGCGGAGTCCGCGATCGTTGATGCAGATTTAGTTCTATTTGTAGTGGATGCACAGGTTGGGCAGCAATCTGATGATGACGCTTTGATTTCAGTTTTACGTAAAAGCAAAAAACCGGTAATGCTGATTGCCAATAAAGTAGATAGCGAGAAAGATGAGTTAGAAGCTC
>JBEDAQ010000104.1:0-2912 GCA_041177685.1 Actinomycetota bacterium
GATTTTGGCTGGTTTTTCTGGTGATAATATTCGCAGGCTGTTTGCGCCCGTAGCTCAACGGATAGAGCATCTGACTACGGATCAGAAGGTTTGGGGTTCGAATCCCTACGGGCGCGCTCTATTTCGAATTCCAAAAACTCACTAACTCTTTGGCCAACAAATCTGGATTCTCCTCGTTAGGGCAGTGTCCGCAGCCTGGCAAAACGGTCAGCTTTGCCTGTAAATCCTGCGCCATTCTATTTTGATCTTCGATGGGCCAAGCATCATCATTTTCGCCATAGATAACATGAGAGGCAATGCCAAGCCTGGAGATCTCTGTGATTAACGATGATTGATTCAGGAGATGATCACGGTATGCCATTGTTGCGGTTGCATCGCTAGCAAGCCATCGCTTTTCCCAAATATCAAACTTGATATTGCCAAGCCGTTCCGGCTCCATGATTTCTCTCCAAATATCAGCCTTATTCTCATTATTTAGATTTTTGAATTGTGGATCATCGAACCAATTTGCCTGTCCGCCAGGTCCTGAACACATCAGGGTAAGAGAGGACCAAATTGAAGGATTGAGCATCACTGCTTGTTGGGAAATTAAACCGCCAAATGAATGTCCTAATAGATGTGGGTTTTGTAATTGAAAATGCTGGCTAATTTCAACAACATCTCTTCCAAGAGATGGCATGGAGTAACCATCCGCTCTGCTGGTGTGCGCCGACTCATGTTGTCCACGATTATCAAAGGTCAGCACGCGATAACCTGCATCAGCAATTAAAGGGGCAAGCAAAGAGAAATCCTCTTTACTGCCAGTGAAGCCATGAACTAGAACTACATCTGCTTTACGGTTACCGACAGCTTCATAGAGAATTGCAGCGAGAGATTCGCCCTGAATTTCTACAAAATTTGTCATAAATGTACGTTGGTTCTATTTAATGGAGTTTTTTCGCAAGAGCTCGAGATGAGTTAAAAGGGTGGAGATCAAAAGATATATGACTGCTACGCCTAACAAGAGACAGGTACAAAACAAAACTAGAATCCACGCTTGATTTACTATGGCGAGAACTGTCATTCCTAGATAGACAATCAAAGCGATTGCCATAACGAGTTTCGCAGATTTTTGCAGCAGTGCAGCTTGCTTCGTGGCCTTCTCAAGCAAAGTATTCATGTATTTGAATCTACCAGTAGATCAAGAGATTGAGAGATCATTTGATATCTCTGTTCTACACCTCCATCAATCTTGGGTGACCAGCCCATCTTTATTCCGAGGTATTCAACTTCGCCAGCAGTTCGCATCGCCTCAGCAGCAACCTCTGCTGTCAGAAGAGAGTTAGAGTCTCCATAATTCATACCTGCATTATTTTTGAAGGGTAAATGGGCGTCGATCCAGGGATAGCCAAAATCGCTTTCGACATCAGCCACACTCGAGAAAATTAATCCTGATAGCAGACCCCGAGATTTTGCCTGCGCGATGTGCTCGACAACTCTCTTAGCGTCGCGAAATTCGATTGCAGAGCGTCCCCAATTAATGAAAATTCCAATATCAGCAGAGGCTAAATCAATTGCAGTTAACTCTTGTTCTAATGTTAAAAATCCTTTTTCCGGCGATTGTCCTTCAAACCAGGCATCACAATGTTCTATTACTAATTTGGTGTCTCCCCAATTCCAAGAAGCCATTTCTTCAAGTGATTTAGCCAAAGCACTTACTTTGCCCACTCTTCTTGGAGCGGTGTGCACTTCCACCACCGAAACCATCGATTGGCCGACAGAACTATTGAATTCATCAACAGCTTTCAGAATTTTCTTTGCATCTGATATCGCCTCACTTCTGCCACCTTCATCGCTAGAGGCCAAGCCGTAATTGGCATCTTTACCAACCTTTGACATAACTAAAGGAATCGAAGTGATTGCGGCTTGAAGGTTTCGCGGAAAGTTATTGATCAACCAAGTATCGTCGTGAGGATGGATGGAACCGAGCCAAGGGATTTCTAGGGCGGAAATCCTTGGGTCGGAAGACAACAGTTCAAATAGATGTTTCTCCTGGGCAGAATCCCAAATTTTGTGAGCTGCCGATGCTGGGTAGGCACCCACAACATATCTTCGATCCGAGTGAAAATTTGATTGATTGCCAGCCCCAGTCATAACTACATCATATTTGACTCTTGATTCGGTGGCGTTGAAACCAATATTGAGCGCGGGTCCAATACTGTTGCAACACTAAACAGGAGGAACCATGGCTTCATCTACACCACTTCAAATACCGGCCGAGAGATTAAATGGTCTTCGGCGCTATAACGCTATCGCAGGAGTATTTCACTTGATTCAAGCGATTGCAATTGTAATTCTGGCAAATGATTTTGCTTTACCGGTCTCAGTAAGTTATCTACTCGAAGCACCAGTTCCTGGAGCTAAATTTGAGGATGTTGCGCTCTTCAATTTCCCAATAGCAATCGGCGTCGCATTATTTTCTTTATTGAGCGCGGTTGCACATCTCTGGCTTGTTGGCCCAGGCTTTAAGGGTTATACCAATGATCTAAGCAATAAACGCAATATTGCACGTTGGGTTGAGTATGCAATCTCGTCAACTTTGATGATTATTCTGATATCTCTTATTAACGCGGTTTGGGACATAGTGGCTTTGATTGCGATTGCTGGTGCGAATGTTGCGATGATTCTCTTCGGTTGGCTACAAGAAAAGTATGAAGAGCCAGGCAAAGGATCACTGTTGCCGTTTTGGTTTGGATGTATAGCTGGAATCGTGCCTTGGATAGCGATGTTCTGGTTGTTGTTCTCGCCTGGTAGTCAAAATGAAGCACCAGGGTTTGTTTACGGAATCGTCTTCTCCTTATTCCTACTTTTCAACTCATTCGCCATTATTCAATGGTTGCAGTACAAACAAATCGGTAAGTTCGCCGATTACT
>JBEDAQ010000105.1:0-3783 GCA_041177685.1 Actinomycetota bacterium
CCAAGCAACAAGCAGAGCGTTTAGCTGCAATTCTTTAATCCAAACTAGGAATGAGAATTACCGAGCTGCGTCGCAGGATGATGGAGCATTTTGGTGCCGATTGGGCCCCTTCCTACGCCAAGGATTTTGTGATGGCAGAGCTTGGGGGACAGACTGTGGATCAAGCCTTAGCTATGGGTATGGAACCGGCCGATATTTGGCGGGCAGTTGTTAAGCACAACCCCGACATATCAGCACAGCTTAAATAAGGCTTACTTTCATGGGAACCATTCCCTTGGGTCTGTAAGTTGCACGCGGTTGTGCGGCGGGAAAATCTGATTGCAGAGATAGCCGCATTCGACTGGCAATTTCTAACATGATGATTCGAGCCTCCAGCAGAGCAAATTGATCTCCTAGACACTTTCGAACTCCAGCTCCGAAAGGAAAATAGGCGCCTCGGGGAAGAGTTTTTTCAAAGTCATTGAACCATCGCTCTGGGACGAAGTTATCGGGATCTGGAAAATAGCGAGAATCGCGGTGGGTTACATATTGGCTGATCAATACATGTGCGCCTTTTGGAATTTCAAACTCTCCCAACATGACATCATCGAGAGCGCGACGTGGAGCAACCCATACTGGCGGGCAGAGACGCAAAACCTCATTGAAGATGGCGCTACTCCATGGAGCAGATAGAAGTATGCGGGCAAAATCTTCACTATTTCGCTGTTTAAAGATTGAGTCGGCTTCCTCTGCAAGGTAGTTCCAGTATTTTGGATTCTCACTTAGATAGGAGAACACCCAGGTTAAGACATTTGCAGTTGTTTCATGACCGCTAAGTATCAAAGTTAAAGTTTCATCAGATACTTCACGTGCCGATAATCTCTCGCCATCAGGCGTTGTGGCCTCTAAAAGCACGCCCATCAAATCATCTCTCTTTATGCCCTTCTCTAGTCTTTCATTGACTATTCGAGTAGCCACCTCATGAAGTTCATTTGCTGCACTGCCGAATTTTCTAAAGTAAGGAAGCCCAAGATTGTCGAAGCGATCTAATCCCGGCAACATAGTTCGTTCAATACGATCAATTGCAATATGCATAGCTCGTTGAACGCGCTGAGTATCTGCTGAAATATCCGCCCCAAAAAGAATGTCAGCAACAATATCGAATGTCAGCGCCATCATTTCTGGGCCCATTCCCACAACATCTTCATCTTTCCAACGTGATATGTGTTTCTGAGTCAGATCAATCATGGTATTTGCATAGGAAGAGATTTTGCTTATGTGAAAAGGTGATTGCATCAATCTGCGATGACGCAAATGGATCGGCTCTTCATTGGTCAGTAGTCCGGTTCCCAAAACCTTACGCATGCGATCAAACCCCACACCTTTTATAAATTGATGCTGTTTGCTGACTGTGACTTCATGGACCATCTCGGGTGCAAAAGCTCCAATGAAAAGCTGACCGCCAAGGAAAAAGGATGTGCAATCGCCGTACTTGTCTCTGGCGCTACGTAGAAACCCTGGCGTATCTTTTTGAAATTGAAGAGTTAGCAAAGGTGAACGTGGACCATCGGGGATTGGTCGACCCATGATTTGCCTGCGGGTGAGCGGTTTAGGGATGGGCGCATATTCAGCTGGCCGAGGCGTATTAAAAGGGGCGAGATCAGCCATCCCTAAAGATAGGCACGGCGTGTCCCCAAAGTCATTAGAACAAATGTTCGGTAAACTTCTACCATAACAGCGGCGAGCTGTTATGCCCAACCAGAGCGGTTCCACAGTTCCGCCGACCTTAAGGGTCAGCCGTCAGTGGTCTTCCGTACCTTCTGGACCAACCTACGAGTAGAAGAGAGGCAAGACTGTGGCTAAAGAAGCCAAAGATCCTGTAGAAAGTTCCAAACCCTCTGCCGAACGGCAGAAAGCCCTAGACACCGCGCTTGCTCAAATCGAGCGTCAGTTTGGTAAGGGCTCAGTTATCAAGATGAGCGAGCGCACAGCTACACCTATCGAAGTTATTCCAACCGGTTCTATTACCTTGGATATGGCTCTAGGAATTGGTGGATTACCACGTGGCCGCGTTATCGAAATCTTTGGACCTGAATCATCAGGTAAAACAACTTTAACTTTGCATGCGATTGCAAATGCTCAGAAAAATGGTGGTATCGCCGCATTTATCGATGCAGAGCATGCATTTGATGCTGAGTATGCCAAGAAGCTTGGCGTTGATATTGACTCACTTTTGGTTTCACAGCCAGATACTGGTGAACAAGCGCTAGAGATTATGGATATGTTGGTACGTTCTGGTGCGCTTGATCTGATTGTTGTTGACTCAGTTGCTGCACTTGTTCCACGTGCTGAAATCGAAGGCGAGATGGGTGACTCACATATGGGTCTACAAGCCCGTTTGATGTCACAAGCACTTCGTAAAATTACCGGTGCATTAAGTCAATCAAAGACCACAGCAATCTTTATCAATCAGTTGCGTGACAAGATTGGTGTCTTCTTTGGTTCACCAGAAACTACAACAGGAGGTAAAGCTCTTAAGTTCTACGCCTCGGTTCGTATGGATATCCGTCGCATCGAAACCCTTAAAGATGGACAAGAAGCGGTGGGTAACCGTACCCGCGTCAAAGTTGTTAAAAACAAGATGGCGCCCCCATTCAAGCAAGCTGAGTTCGACATTCTTTACGGCATTGGAATCTCACGTGAAGGCGGATTACTTGACCTTGGTGTAGATCTTGGCATCGTAAAGAAATCCGGTGCTTGGTACACCTATGAAGGTGACCAGCTTGGTCAGGGCAAGGAAAACTCCCGTCAATTCCTAATTGATAATCCAGATCTTGCCAATGAGATTGAGGCCAAGATCCGGGCGCATTACGCCGCGTCAGATATCGATCCAGCGCTAGTTGCTGCTATCGATGAAGCCGCAGCTGATGTCGAGTTCTAATCAACAATTAGAAGAGTTAGAAAGCGACCCCTACTCAGTAGCTCAGACCATCGCCCTTATGGCGCTGGGCAGAAGAGCAAAGAGTAGGGGGGAGCTTCTTACCCTTCTAAAAAAACGTGGCATCGAAGAAGAGGTCGCTAACGCAGTCCTCTTTCGCCTCCAAGAGCAGGGCTTCATAAATGATTATGAGTTTGCTCGTTCTTGGAGTGAATCTAGGCAGCGCACTAAAAAGGTTTCGAAACGAATCATCGCTGGGGAGTTACGCTCCAAAGGAATAGCTGATGAGATCATTGAATGGATAACCAGCGATATCTCTGATGACTCCGAGTTTGCCAATGCGATGCAGTTCGCAGAGCGCAAATCCCGTTCAGTTCGAGCCCTTGCTCCAGAGGTTGCCTATCGAAGAATGCATGGAGCTCTATCAAGACGGGGCTTCTCAGGAAATATCGTCAATCGAGTTCTCGCAGAGCTAGGCATTACCCGCTCCTAAATATCTGTTCAAGACACATAGGTACGATGGCCCCTGTGAACGCCACTCGTACCTATGTGATTCAGACCTTGGGCTGCCAGATGAATGTCCATGACTCTGAACGGATCGCAGGTTCACTTGATGCAGCCGGTTATGTTCCGGCTCAAGATGGAGTTGAACCTGATCTAGTGGTCTTCAATACCTGCGCAGTTAGAGAAAACGCTGATAACAAACTTTATGGCCATCTTTCCTTTCTAGCCCCAACCAAGAAATCAAGACCTGATATGCAAATCGCAATCGGGGGATGCTTAGCTCAAAAAGATCAGGGCACGATTCTTAAAAAAGCTCCTTATGTCGATGTAGTTTTTGGCACCCACAATGTTGGTTCGCTACC
>JBEDAQ010000106.1:0-3619 GCA_041177685.1 Actinomycetota bacterium
GCATTCTTGATTGCACCTTCGCTGCGAGGAAAGAACTCATACCAACTTCCCACCAAAGCTCTTTCGCGCTCTACATAGATTGGAAACTTCTCACTCTTGGAAATCAATTGCTTAGCAAAATCTCCAGGGTTATTTGCAGTTACCTCAATATAGAAGTAATAAATGCCAAGTTGAGTTGGCTTTATTGATGCCTCGTAACGAGAGCTCTTGGGCCAGTTTTCGCGCATCTCGACCCGCGATACCTCTTTACCTTTAGGATCAATAAGAATTACCGAAGCTGAAAAGCCTTCATGACCTTCTCGAATTATTGTGGCACTGACCTTTATGGCCTCATTAACTATCGCTTTCGCACCAACATACTCTCCACCGAATTCAACAACGGGGGATATATCTAGGATGGGAAAGCGACCGATCATCCAGTTCCTTCTGTGTTTCCAGGATCGGCAGCGGTGACGCTATCTAGTTGATACTTTTCGATAGCCGCCTTCACAATCTTTGGTGAAATCTTTCCTTCTTTTGCTAATTGAGAAAGCACACCAACCGCAATTGATTCGGCGTCAACTTTAAAGTGACGGCGTAGTGCTCCTCGAGTGTCAGATAAACCAAAACCATCGGTTCCGAGTGAAGCGAACTCCTGTGGGACCCAAGGTGCAATTTGATCTTGTACGGTGCGCATAAAATCACTAACCGCCAATACGCTACCGTCATATGCCTCGAGTTTTTTAGTTAGGTAAGACTTTTTCTTCGAAAGTGGGTTCAACAAATTGTGGCGATCAACCTCTAGACCATCACGACGCAATTCATTCCACGAGGTAACGCTCCAGACATTTGCCTGAACCTTCCAATCCTCAGCCAATAACCTCTGAGCTTTGAGAGCCCAGTTGAGTGCAACGCCAGAGGCCAAAATGTTGGCGCGACGTTTCTTGCGGCCTGATTTTGCGCTCTTGGAGTAGAGGTAAATACCCTTCAAAAGTCCTTCTACATCGAGGTTTGCTGGCTCCTCAGGTTGAGCATATGGCTCGTTATAGACCGTTAAGTAATAGAAAATATTTTCACTATTTTCGCCATACATTCTGCGCAGACCATCTCGAACAATGTGGCCCAACTCAAATGCATAGGCCGGATCGTAAGAAACAACAGCAGGATTGGTAGATGCCAAAAGTTGTGAATGACCATCCTCGTGCTGCAGACCTTCACCATTTAATGTGGTGCGACCTGCTGTTGCTCCCATAACAAAGCCACGTGCCATCTGATCGGCCGCTGCCCAGAAAGCGTCGCCAGTTCTTTGGAATCCAAACATTGAATAAAAGATATAAACCGGAATCATCGGTTCATCATGAGTTGAGTACGAAGTTCCAACCGCGGTAAAGGATGCGGTAGAACCAGCCTCATTAATTCCTTCATGAAGGATTACACCCGAGGTTGATTCCTTATAAGAGAGCATCAGCTCGCGATCCACCGCGGTGTACTGCTGTCCATGTGGCGAGTAAATCTTCATAGTTGGGAAGAGTGAATCCATACCAAAGGTGCGAGCCTCATCAGGGATGATCGGAACAATGCGATGTCCCAAACCTTCCACCTTTGTTAAATCCTTTAACAAACGAACAAATGCCATTGTTGTGGCAACCTCTTGGTGGCCAGAGCCACGGCGGGTTACCTCAAAATGAGAATCATCGGGTTGCGGTAGTGGCTTTGAGATCGCCCTGCGCTTAGGCACAGAACCACCAAGCGAACTACGGCGCTCCATCATGTACTGATACTCAGGTGATTCTTTACCGGGATGGAAGTACGGAGGTAATTTCTCATCCAACTTCTCATCAGGAATTTCAAGATACAAGCGATCACGCAGCGCTTGAAGATCATCCATCTTCAACTTCTTCATCTGGTGAGTTGCATTGCGACCTTCGAAATGTGAACCCAAAGTCCAACCCTTGATGGTTTTTGCCAAAATTACGGTTGGGCGACCTTTGTGATTCATCGCTGATTGATAAGCCGCGTAAAGCTTCTGATAATCATGCCCGCCACGCTTTAGATTCCAGATGTCATCATCGCTCCAGTTGGCGACCATGGCTGCGGTGCGTGGATCGCGACCAAAGAAGTTGTCACGTACAAACTTTCCATTTTCCGCTTTGTAAGTCTGGAAATCTCCATCTGGAGTCTTGTTCATCAAATCAACAAGTGCGCCTTCAGTATCTTGGGCAAATAGTGGATCCCACTCGCGACCCCAAACCACTTTAATTACATTCCAGCCCGCACCAGTAAATAACGCTTCAAGCTCTTGAATAATTTTTCCGTTGCCGCGCACCGGTCCATCTAGACGTTGCAAGTTACAGTTAACGACAAAGGTTAAGTTGTCCAGGTTCTCTCGTGCTGCAAGTGTTAACGCTGAAACGCTCTCTGGTTCATCCATCTCACCATCACCTAGGAATGCCCAGACATGTTGCTGTGAGGTGTCTTTAATTCCACGGTTGTGTAGGTAACGATTAAATCTGGCTTGATAAACAGAGTTGATTGGACCAAGTCCCATGGAAACAGTTGGGAACTCCCAGAACTCCGGCATCAAACGGGGATGAGGATATGAAGATAACCCACCACCCGAATGTGAAAGCTCTTGTCTAAATCCATCTAGTTGATGTTCCGTTAAACGACCCTCCAAAAATGCGCGAGCATACATACCGGGGGAGGCATGGCCTTGGAAGAAAATTTGATCTCCTCCACCAGGATGCTCTTTACCTTTAAAGAAATGATTAAAACCAACTTCATACAACGCAGCTGAAGATGCGAAGGTAGAAATGTGTCCACCAACTCCAACGCCAGGACGCTGAGCACGATGCACCATAATGGCTGCGTTCCAACGGATGTAGGCTCGGATGCGGCGTTCTAAAAATTCATCACCAGGGAACTTTGGCTCCTTCTCTGGCGGAATAGTGTTCATGTAATCGGTCAAACGAAGATTTGGTAAATCAATGTTGGCCTCATGTGCGCGCTTCAAAAGCGACAACATCATGTAACGAGCTCTAGTAGGGCCACCGATCTTGGCTAGGGAATCAAAGGATTGATGCCACTCCGCGGTCTCTTCTGGGTTGGTATCCACCAGCTGGTCGATATGAAGGTCCGGAAGGGAGTTAATCTCGTTTTGATTCGGGCTCACGGCCCTATCTTGGCGCGCTTTGCCGCCTAGAGTGAAATCGGCACGTGTGAAATCCGCCCAATTTACGGGCCTATAAACCGGTCACGGAGTTGCAGAGTAAGCCCGAGACGTGTGAACTTCTCCTACTTACTTCGCCGCGAGTGAGTCTATGAAGAGAAAAGGAGAAGGCATTGAGTACCCCGGTGGGGCCAGGTCAACTGGCAGCCCGTATGGGAATCCAATCTGGCTTTCTCGTTCTAGAGCGCGGCTTTGCTGATGACAGTGATGAAGCCATTCGCAAAGAGATTTCCCAGACTGCTGGAAATGATTTATTAGACGAGGACTCCCAGGAAGTTGTTGATCTCGTCATTTCTTGGTGGCGCGAAGATGATGGTGATCTAACTGATGAACTTGTGGATTGCTTGACCTATCTTTCAGAGAGTGGACCGATTTGGTTATTCACTCCAAAGGTTGGTCGCGACGGACATG
>JBEDAQ010000107.1:0-2605 GCA_041177685.1 Actinomycetota bacterium
GTGGAGGACACCATCCTCACCACCCCTTCCGGTTTTGAGATTTTGACGGTTGATCCCAACTGGCCAACCATGGAAATCGCAGGTCGGGCCCGTCCCACTCTGCTGCAGCGGTAATCGAAACGTTATAAAAATCCAGCCAAAAACCATTGACCAAGCGGTTGGCACACACAAGACTCGCCTTATTCGAGTGGTCTGACCACTTATCGATGAGCTTAAGGACAAAGGGGTCTGGCAAATGGTGCGTTACGGAATCATCGGCGTTGGCGCCATGGGCCGTGAACACATTGAGAATCTACATTTCATCGAAGGCGCAATCGTCACTGCCATTAGTGACCCAGATGAGAGCTCCCGCTCTTTAGCGCAATCACAAATCAAAGATTCCGTTGCGGTCTTCTCTGACCACAACGAACTACTTAACTCAGGTTTGGTTGATGCGGTAATTATCGCAACACCTAATTACACACATGTTGATATTTTGAAGGATGCGCTGGCAACATCGCTTGACGTATTTATTGAAAAACCACTTTGCACCACAATTGAAGATTGTCTGAAGGTAATTGAGTGGTCAAAGGAGCGTACCGGATTAGTCTGGATGGGTTTGGAGTACCGCTACATGCCACCAGTGGCAGAGCTAATCTCAATTGTGCACGGTGGAGGAGTCGGAGAGGTGCAACAGGTCTCTATCCGTGAGCATCGCGAACCTTTTTATCCAAAAGTTGGAAATTGGAATCGTTTCACAGAAAAAACTGGTGGTACTTTGGTAGAGAAGTGTTGTCATTATTTCAACCTAATGGATCACATCTCCCAAGAAAGACCGGTTCGAGTTTTTGCTTCCGGTGGACAGCGGGTCAATTTCCTTGATGAGGTTTATGACGGAAAGCCGGCTGACATGCTTGATAGCGCATATGTAATTGTGGAGTACCCCAGCGGGAAGCGTGCGATGCTTGATCTTTGCATGTTTGCCGAAAACACGGTTGATAAAGAGAGCATTTCAGTTACTGGAAATGAAGGAAAAGTAGAGTCATTCCTTCCTTCATTAGAGCTTCGTCACGGCAAACGCAGCGCGGTTGGTAACTTTAAAAACTGGACACATGATGCCTCTAAGCCGAAGGTGGAGTCACGCAAAGTTTGGAATGACTCCATCAAATACAACGGTTTTCATTACGGTGCCTCCTATTTAGAGCACCTCAAATTCTTCAAAGCCATCAAGGAGGGCGGAACTCCAGAGGTGACTCTGGAAGATGGATTACGCAGCGTGGCCACAGGCTTAGCCGCTCAAAAGAGTATCGCTGAGGGCCGTCCAGTACTTATGACCGAGATATTGCCAGCGGGGTGGAATTAATGAGTAGCTGCACACTGATTGCACTTGCCCGTCCCACCTTTGATGTTGCAGCTGCGGAAAAGTTTTACGGCCAAGCTCGTGAATTACTAACTGAACTAGGTGCAAATATTAATGGACCAAGTAATTTAGTAATGACACCAGAAGACACTGCGAGCGCTGAAGCAAATCTAAATCATGATGAAAAACTTTATATACTCTTTAACGCCTCCTTCGCAGATGCATCGGCGGCAATCTCCCTGCTCTCAAAGGTAAAGGGCGAAGTTTTGCTTTGGTCGGTGCGCGAGTTTGGTGAGGTAGGAGATCGATTACTTCTCAACTCGATGTGTGGATCAAACCTTGCAGCACATGCGCTGCGAGTAAACGGAAAGCGCATCACACATCTACATGGCAACCCTGAAGAAGCTCATGTGCGCGAGGGGTTGAAGAGTGCGTTATCAGGAACTTTGCCTGATGTAGGACAGCCAGCTTCTGTTTCAGGTGAAATGGCTAGCGCTGAAAAAGTTTTGAAATCTCTCGAACTTCTTAAGGGCAGAACTATCGGTGCAATTGGTGATGCGCCTGCTGGTTTTACGCCTTGCAATTATGATGTTGATGCACTTCAATCCAAGTTCGGAATTAACGTAATTAATAAATCTATTCCAGAGATTTTTGCCGATATCGCTGCGGTTCCAGAATCGGAGCAAAGCGCAGAGTACACAGATGCATGCGAAGCACAGCCTTCACTTAAGAATGTGCCAGAAAAAGAAGCCCGAGTAAATGCCAGCACCACTGTGGCATTGAAGAATTGGATTGATGCCAACAACCTATCCGCTATCGCGATGCGCTGCTGGCCGGATTTCGCAGTTGATTTAGGGGCTTGCCCCTGTGGCGCAATGGGCCGAACCGCTACCCGGGGCACCCCTGCAGCCTGTGAGAGAGATGTATATGGCGCTGTAACTATGCTGCTTTTGGAGGCTTTGGGCTCAGGTACTAATTACTTAGTAGACACAGTTGATCTGGAAGAGGATGAGAACATCATTCGAATTTGGCACTGTGGATCTGCTTCAACAACTTTGGCGGTAGATCCTGCCAATGCAACGCAGTACATACACTGCAATAGAAAACTAGGTGTGGCCGGTAACTTCCCATTGAAGACCGGTCCGGTTGTTCTGGTTCGGCTGGATACCGATATCGATCCAGCAAATCCGAGCAAACTCCGATTAGTAATGACTAGTGGTGAATCACTATCTGCTCCTAATCGGTTCCAAGGTAATACAGCAACAG
>JBEDAQ010000108.1:0-2661 GCA_041177685.1 Actinomycetota bacterium
ATTCCAAGGGTTTCCAGGGAAAATGCGATCTCATCTTCAACTACGTCAGATACAAAAGTGTTGACAGGATTCTGCCCGACAATTCCTACGACATCAGCGAGTTCGCCCGGTTTTAAAATGGAAGTGGATCTTCCCGCTACCGAGATACTTCCGGAAAGAATGCCGCCGGTGTGATGCGGCACCAAACCATTGATTAAGCGGAGCACCGAGCTTTTTCCAGCACCGGTATGACCCATGAGAAGAACAAATTCTCCTTCATTTACCTCAAAGCTCACATCTTCAATAATCGTTCGTTGCGAGTTTGGATAAATGAGAGAGACCTTTGAAAAATTGATCATTACGCCACCACAGGGGTAAGAATCAGCAGGAAGAAAAGCACTCCAAGCAGTAAATGAGAGGTTGGATCTAACAGCAGTGCAGCAATGAATATGTAAGCCGGACCGCTCACGCCCAAAGTATCCGTCATCTGCCATTTTGGCGCTCTGTATCGAGTAGTTTTTGGGAAGTATCCATAACCCCTTGACTCTAAACTCGCTGCTAAATCAATTGATCTTTCCAGAGAGTCCTCTAGAACTGGAATAGCAACTTTGCGCCAACTTCGTAAACCATTTCCCGATTGTCCGCGTAATCTCTTTGCAGCTCGAACACGGGAGATACTTTTAGCCGCTTGAGGCGCAACAGAGGTCGAGATAACGCTAGCTAGGCCGATGCCGTAGAAACGACGGGGCAGAACCTTTAAAAGTGAGTGTGGATTGCTCAAACTGTTAGCTAAAGCAAATGTCAAGATTAATGCAGCTAACAACGTGGCTTCATTAAAAGTCGATTGCAATCTTTGTTCAGTAACTTGACCACCTAATCGGATACCAACAAGAAACTCCGGCAGTTGAATTTGAGGGAGAGTAAATAGCACTCTCCCAGGCATAGGAACACCAATGAGAAAGCCAATTAGCATGCGAAAAGCAAAAGCAATCAAAGTTAGTCGCAAAATCCATTTGAAGCTGGTGCGCCAATAAGTTGAACCTTTGAATCCAGCAGCCAGCACTAGAATTGCGGCAATTGCTGCGATAGAAATCTTGGTTTCATCCAAAATCAAAACGACACTGGATGTGAAAACCGCCCACAGCCACCAAAAAAGTGGGTGAAACCCGTGTTGTTGATTGCGGGCGGCTCTCATAAACAATTTTGCTTTCTGATTTCTACTTGCGTCGTTTACGGTTAACTACAAAGCCCACCAGAATCATGACCGCAAGTACTCCAAGAAGTATTGGGGCAGAGTTATTTGAGCTCTCTTCAGTTGGGGTAGGTGCAGCGGTTGTTACCGCATCCTCTGTGGCTGGGGCTTCAATCTCAGCGCCACATTCAGTGCTGGGATAACCAGCAATGCCGCAGATTAAACCTGAATCCCCAGCGCGAACCTCCAAAGCACTTTGCAAAACATCTAAACCAACTGAGCCTTCATCAACAACAACACAATCAGAGAAGAACTCTCTTGGAGTTTCTCCTTCGGGTGCAATGTTGGCGGCACCAAAATCGATTACCAAACCAACTCTGACTTTCCCGGCCGCTTCAGGTGTTTCGCCGCATAGAGCGTTGAAATCAGGATCCATCATCGGGTTAGAGGCGGGAATGTCATTGTTACTAAATACAAAGGCCCAACCTTCTACATCTCCATCTTTGACTTCAACAGAAGGTCCAGTCATCGCCGCTGTCCATGTGTTGGCTCCCGCTGGAGCCTGAAAATATCCCCAATAGCGGTAACCCATTGCAGCATTTGCTGGAGACACAAATTGAGAAATTAAAACAAACAGAGTTGATAGTAGTGAAATAAAGGATAGATAGAACTTAGATTTATTTTGAAACATGTGAACCTTTCATTACGAAAAGGAGTTCACGATGGCGAAAAAAATTTCCGCCCCGCAAACCTCGACGGGTGGTAAAGAAACCTCTTGGGTGGTAATCCGACTTACCTCTCTCGAACATCAAAGTCGAGATAAGTTCACGGTTGCGGGTCAGCGTCGGATTTTCACCGACTTCCCCAGTCCAAAAGGCTATTAAGTTGTGGCGCAAATAAACCACCAATATGCCGGCTCTGCAAGCAGCCACTACGCTTCCGCTCATGGAATATAGACGTCTCGGCAGCTCAGGCATGTATGTCTCTGAAATCACCTACGGCAATTGGATCACCCATGGCTCACAAGTTGAGCAGGATGCCGCCATCAAATGTGTAAGAACCGCTTTTGACCTTGGTATCACCACTTTTGACACCGCAGATGTTTACGCCGGAACTCGCGCAGAAACCGTGCTCGGGAAAGCATTGAAAGGTATTCGCCGAGAATCTTACGAGCTATTCACAAAGGTTTATTGGCCGACGGGTACCGGGAAGAATGATCGTGGTCTTTCTCGCAAGCACATCATGGAATCAGTCAACGCTTCTCTAAAGCGTTTACAAACTGATCATATTGATTTGTACCAGTTCCATCGTTTTGATTATGAAACTCCATTAGAAGAGAGCCTTTCGGCATTTGATGACTTAATCCGACAGGGCAAGGTGATGTACATTGGTTTTTCGGAGTGGAATTCTGAGCAAATTACCAGCGCACTTAAGATCCAAGATGCCAAAGGTTACAACCGTTTTGTTTCGAGCCAGCCTCAGTACTCAAT
>JBEDAQ010000109.1:0-6831 GCA_041177685.1 Actinomycetota bacterium
ATCAACACCTGAATTCAGTAGATCGCTTGGATCAGTCAGTACCAAACGACCTTCGCCGCCCGGGAACAAGCGGGCAAATATCTTTTCAAACTCTCTAGCGGTATCACGATAGGCCTCTTCAAATATCTCCTGAACCTTGTCATCAACCTCTTTAATGATGTCCAAAAGATCTTTCTTTGACTTCTTAAGATCTTCAAGTTGTTCTGCTAGATACTTCAATCTCTCCTCAAGAGATGAGTACTCCTCCAAAGCTAATGGATTTATCTTTCCAAGTAGCGCTAAGGACCGCTCCGCCGTTGCCAAGCGCTTTTCTTGCTGCTCGCGAACATAAGGAATGAAATCTCCTTGAATTAGATCTCCCACTTCATCTTCAATAAAAGTTGGGACATCTTTATCGGGACCATACTCACTGAATAGAGTCTGGGCGTCAACCCCAAACTCCTCCATCGCTTTGCTCTCTAATTGCTCAATTCTCAAACGCTGCTCAGCGCGTGCAATCTCATCTCTGTGCACGCTCGAGGTTAGTTGATCTAGTTCCGTGGTTAGCTCACGAACTTGAGCACGGATTGCCAAAATCTCACCATCGCGATTGGATCGGGAAATCTCTAATCTTTCCCGTTCTGCATTGGCCCGCGAGATTGAGTTTTCAATTTGTATTAAAGCTTCGTATGCGGCATCGGCGATCGCCTGAGCTGTAACTGCGCCTCTAGCGCGAGCTTCACGTCGTGCGATGCTCTTGCTCGCGGCCTCTCTCTCGTTGCGCGCCGCAAGTTCGAGTGCAGCAGCGCGTTGTGAGATTGCTGCAACCCTTTCCTCGATGGTGCGTAGTCCAAGACGTGCCTCAACTTCTACCGCTCTGGCAGTAGCAACAGCGGCACGTAAATTTTCAAGTTGAGCCAGATTAGGCTCTTGTGGTTCTTCGCTCTTACCAAACTCATTTTGCGCTACAACCAACTCTTCTTCATCAGCGCGAATTGCAATCTTCAGCTCATTGATCGAATTAGCTAAACGCTCCACTTCCGCGGTGCTACCTCTAACGCTCTGACCTGCCGCTCCTAATTGCTCGGCCAGTCCCGCCATAGCAGCATCAGACTCATTCAATTTCGCCAGGGCTTGATCGTAATTTGCTTGTTCTGCCCGAACTTTATTTTCAGCGGTCGAAATTTCAAACCTTATGCGATCACATTCATGCGAGAATTTCTGTAAATCAACCTCACTCTTTTCAATCATCGCGGTAATTTCAATCAAAGAAGATCTCGAAGAAGATCCGCCGCTAGCGCGACCTCTACCAACTAAATCTCCATCACGGGTAACTGCAATTAACCCTTTATTTGCGCTGATGATCTCTTGCGCTTGACTTAGGGAGTCAGCTGCAACATAGCCTGCTAATAATCTAGGAATTATGTTGCTCAAAGTCGCTGAGCTGACCTTGTTAGCTAGAGATGTGAATCCTGAGTTTGAGTCCGAATCTTGAATTACATCTGCATCAGTAACAAATAAAATATCGGCGCTGCCCGCTGATTCAGATTTCAAAAAGGTAAGAGCTGAAATCGCCTGAGAGGCATCTTGAACCACTAAAGCATTTGCCATAGAGCCAAGCGCTGCCGATACTGCGCTCTCCCAGCCTGGTTCCACGGTAATCAAAGATGCGACGCTGCCACGAATCTCAATTCCACGGGTATTTGTAAGTAAAGCACCACTGCCATCTTTATGTAACGTGGCCTGACGAAGTGCATCAACCTTTGCTTCAGCGGCGCTCTTCTCGCGCTCGGCACGAGATAAATCACTTTGCAATTTTTCTAAAACTGATTTGGAGCCGTTTAAAACCTGTTTTGCTTTTTCAAACTCTGCATCTAAACCAAGCTCGCCCGCATCTAAGCCAGCAACCTCACTTTCTAATCGCGCAAACTCTCGCTTTGCCTCTTCAACACGGTTGTTTGCTTCACCAAAAGCTTTTTCTAAACGGGAAATCTCAGATTTGGTTCCATCGATACGTGATTGCAGGCTCTTGATATGGCCCTCTTGTCTAGCGGTCCCCTCACGATAATCAGCGATCGCTCTCTGGGCTGCGGCTACGCGGTCATCTTCATGCTTCAAGCGGGACTCTAGATCAGCAACATTTGTCGTTGCGCTGCTCAATTCAGTACGTGATTTATTAAGTGAGTTTTGCAAAACATTCTCTTCTTGACGCAATCCTTGAGCCTCAGCATCAAGCGCCTCTGGATCTCTTCCTAATGCGCGGGCCTCTTCCGCATCTTCTGCTAAAAATCTCGCTCGCTCTGATGCCAGATTTTGCGTTCCTCGTAATTTCTCTCGCTGAGCGGTCAGGTTGTAGTAATTATCTTGCGCAGCGTTGAGTTGAGGACCTTCTACACCAGCGATGCGGTCTAACTCCACCTCGCGATTACGCAACTTATCTAATTCTTGTTCCACTACGGAGCGACGTTCACGTAAAGCGGTTTCATCTGCGACCTCTGAGGTCAGAGTTGATTTGAATGCAATCAAATCATCAGCCAAGATTCGAAGCTTGGCATCGCGGACATCTGCTTGGATTACTGCCGCTTTTCTCGCTACCTCAGCCTGCTTGCCGAGTGGGCGAAGTTGACGGCGCAACTCATTTGTTAAATCTTGTACTCGGGCCATATTGCCCTGCATCGACTCTAGTTTTCTAAGAGCCTTCTCTTTACGTTTGCGATGCTTGAGAATTCCCGCTGCTTCTTCAATGAAGCCGCGACGTTCCTCTGGATTTGCGGTCAGGATCGCATCAAGCTGTCCCTGTCCAACAATTACATGCATCTCACGGCCGATGCCGCTATCACTTAGCAGCTCTTGAATGTCGAGTAAGCGAGCTGATTCACCATTAATCTGATAATCACTCTGTCCATTTCTGAATAAAGTACGAGAGATTGTCACCTCCGTAAAATCAATCGGTAGGGCTCCGTCGGTATTATCGATAGTCACCGAAACCTCAGCACGACCTAGCGGTGCGCGCCCTGAAGTACCGGCAAAGATGACATCCTCCATCTTGCCGCCGCGCAAACTCTTGGCACCCTGCTCTCCCATAACCCAGGACAAGGCATCGACCACATTGCTCTTACCTGAGCCGTTTGGACCAACCACACAGGTGATACCAGGTTCAAATTTGAGCGTGGTTGGAGAGGCGAAGGACTTAAAGCCCTTCAGGGTCATGCTCTTCAAATACACAGGTAGAACCTATCGGGTGGCATCCAGCCAGCTTGGCTTTTAACCCCGCTTAGCGCCGGATTTTTTGAGATTTTTCTGGCAGTTGACGCAGTAATGCGAGGAGCGATTACCGAAAACAATACGACGAATTAAGGCGCCACAACGAGAACATGGCTCATCCTCCCGGCCATAAGCCTCAAGTTCAACTGCAAAGTAGCCGCTCTCTCCATTCACATTAATGTAGAGATCATCAAAACTTGTTCCACCTTGTTTCAAAGCCTTTGCCATAACCTTCTTAACCGCACTGAGTAATGCCTTTGTCTCATCTTCAGAAAGAGTGTTTGCCATCCGCTCTGGATGAAGCTTGGCCCGCCACAAAGCTTCATCTGCATAGATATTGCCTACACCGCTCATCACAGTTTGGTCTAAGAGAACTCGCTTGATCGCACTTTTCTTATTGGCAATTTTCTGAGCAACTTTTTTTGCATCAAACTTCGCATCAAAGATATCAGGTGCAATGCGAGCAAAAGAGCGTGGAATTTTCTCCCCATCTTCCTCGACCAAATCATCAATCGCTACCCAGCCAAAGGTTCGTTGATCAATAAATCTAATCTCATTCTTGCGATCACCACAATCTATTCTGACCCTTAGATGCTTTTCATCATCTTCTTTTTTAGGCTTTATCAGAAACTGCCCGCTCATTCCTAGATGAGCGACCAAGGCTAAATCTCGGTTTAATTGAAACCATAGAAATTTCCCTCGTCTCCTTAAATCTAGAATTTTCGCACCTTCTACTGCGGTTATCGGCGCAAAAGTTGATGAGCGATTTCCACCTTTGTGAACTAATTCAATTCGTTTTAACTTCTTGCCTTTTACCCAAGGTTCAAGTCCTCGTCGTACGGTTTCAACCTCTGGTAACTCTGGCATTGGTAGTTTGTCGCGGTTTAAATTGTTGGTGTTTGAGTAATCTCTTCATACGCTAAACGAGCCGCAACCTGCTCAGCCTCTCGTTTACTTTTGCCGTGTCCCGCTTTATAAGTGACTCCATTAACAACAGCTACGGCAACAAAATCCTTGTCATGATCAGGTCCAGACTCTGTGACTTTGTACTCTGGTGGCAACCAACCTGATGCAGCAACAATCTCCTGCAGAGCTGTTTTGCCATCCAAACCAGCACCGCGGGTTACAGCTTCCTCTATTGCCGGCGCCATCAACTTCATGACCACCTTTGTGGTTGTTGCGAACCCATGGTCCAGATAAATGGCTCCGACCAAAGCTTCAAGTGCATCAGCCAAAATAGAGTTCTTATCTCTGCCGCCGGTTACCTCTTCACCTTTTCCGATTTTTAAAGCAGAGCCGAGTTGTAAATCACGGGCGATTGCAGCTAATGCTCGCATGTTCACAATTCCAGAACGTAACGGCGAAAGTCTAGACTCATCCAAATCTGGAAATCGCTCATATAAAGCTTCGGTAATGATTAAACCCAAAACGCTATCGCCAAGAAACTCTAAACGTTCATTGGTTGGCAGACCGCCAAACTCATAAGCAAATGAGCGATGAGTTAGCGCGAGATTTAGAAGCTCTGGACTTACCGAAACTCCGAGCTTTTCGGTTAAAGCCAGAGTCAGGATTAGACCTCTAGAACTTGACGACGGTTATATGTACCGCAGGTTGGACATGCGGTGTGCTGCAACTTCGGTTGCTGGCACTGGCTGCAGTTAGCGGTAGCAGCTGGAGTTGCTTTCCATTGGCTACGACGAGAACGTGTGCGCGAGCGGGACATCTTTCGCTTGGGTAATGGCACGGTGGTTCTCCTTTATTGAAAGCTTCCTTGCACCCATTTGGGCGGGCAAGTATCTCCCAGGCAAGGGAGGTTTGCCAAATTAATGCGTTACTTTTCCGGACCCGAGCTGGGGTTCCAGCCTGCCAACCCGCTCCACCGCGGGTCAACTACCTCATGGCCATGATCCTCAGGTAACTCCGCCCACTTTTCGCCACATTGCGGGCACAGTCCCTCGCAATCTTGGGAGCAGATTGGATTGACCGGCATGGAGAGAATCACCGCATCTCTTATCGCAATCTCCAAATCCGCATCATCGCCATCTAAGACAAATAACTCATCATCCTCTTCTGGGTTTTCTGATTTTCTACTGGCATATAGATAAAGCTCCTGAAACCGCTGATCGATAGCTAAATCAATTGGATCTAGACAGCGACCACATTCACCTCGCGCATGAGATTTGACCTCTCCGGTAATCAAAACCCCATCATCAACAGACTCCGCTTTGAAAGCGAGAGAAATCTGAGTTCCGTTGGTTATTTGCAGGAGTGGAACTCCGATTGGCTCCGGGGCTGGAAAGGAAAAGGCGTACTCACGCATCTCTCCCGCACGTCTTGGTAGCTCATGCAGATTTACCTTGAATGGAGACTGCCCTTTGGAGTTCATTTGGAGGCCTTCAAAAAATTAATCAGCGAGCTGCGAGAGAACATCCTTGTCACTTGCTCCCGCTAAACGTTCACGACCACGGTTAACCGCTTCAAGAGTTTTATTCAAAATCACTTCAAGGGTTGCAAGTCGAGAATCGATATATGCATCAACCTCTTCACGTTCTTGCTCTACTTTTAAGTGCGCTTCTTCAATTAAACGAGCAGACTCTTCGCGCGCAGCAGCCACGATGGCGGTTTGTTCAACCATACGTGCTACTTCTTCGCGAGCATGCGAGATCAACTGCTCGGCACTCTGTCGACCTTCTTCAACAATGCTCTCTCGATTAGCCAATAATTTCTTGGCGTTTGCTAAATCTACTGGCAGCGCTTGATTAATCTCCTCGAGAATGCCTAATAACTCACCACGATGTACTACACAGGAAGCGGACAATGGAACGGCACGTGCCTCGTTGACCATAGTTATTGCAGATTGGAGTTTCTCAATAGCTTCCATGGTGAATCTCCTTTAAGCCTTTTCAGCCAGACGTTTTAGCACGCCTGCTGGGACAAGATTAGACACATCCCCTCCATAGCGCGCAATTTCACGCACTAGCGAGGAGGATAAAAATGAATAAGCCGGCTTGGTGGCCATTAATAGGGTATCTACACCTTTAAGCTGCAGATTCATCTGAGCCATCTGCAACTCATAATCAAAATCACTCACAGCTCTCAAACCCTTAACAATCGCCGCAATGTCATGTTCGCGGCAGTAATCCACCAATAAACCACTCCAGGTATCAACCTTTACATTTTTCAAATGTTTGATCGCATCTGAAATCATTTCAACCCGCTCTTCAATAGAGAAAAGGCCGGTCTTGCTGTTGTTGACCAATACCGCGATAACAACCTCATCAAATAGACCGCTGGCACGCTCAATGACATCCAAATGGCCATTGGTGATGGGATCAAAGGACCCGGGGCAAACCGCTTTCTTCACGAGGTAACGCTAACACGACCCAAAAATTATGCGAGTGGTTCCGCATAAAAAATGGTTGCTGCGCCATATTTTCTGACCTTGACCTCGTGCAACCCCTCAGGCCAATTTATCGGCTTGGATTTTGAGTCGCGTTCGATAGCGATCACTGAAGATGGTTTGAGAAATCCGTTACGCAGTAAAGACTCCATAATCTTCTCAATTTCATTGTTGGGTAAATCATAAGG
>JBEDAQ010000110.1:0-8629 GCA_041177685.1 Actinomycetota bacterium
AGAAAATATCGTCGAAAATGAGATTATTAATATCAAATCCCAAGTGGGGGATAAGAAAGTAATTTGCGGTCTGTCTGGTGGCGTCGATTCGGCGGTTGCTGCTGCATTGGTTCAAAAAGCAATTGGCAAGCAACTCACCTGCGTATTTGTTGATCACGGTTTATTGCGTCAAGGGGAAGCGGAGCAAGTAGAAAGGGATTTTGTTACAGCAACCGGGGTGCAGCTCAAAGTTGTAGATGCTAAAGAGAGATTTCTAAATGCCCTTTCTGGTGTTATAGATCCAGAGGAAAAACGCAAAATAATCGGAAGAGAGTTTATTCGAGTTTTTGAAGCGGCAGCAAAAGAGATTGCACAGGATAACAAAGTTGATTTTCTAGTTCAGGGCACCCTTTATCCAGACATTGTTGAGTCTGGTGGTGGAAGTGGAACTGCAAATATCAAGTCACATCACAATGTAGGTGGTTTACCTGATGATTTGGAGTTTTCTTTAATCGAGCCATTACGTACCTTGTTCAAAGATGAGGTGCGCGAGGTTGGAATCAAACTCGGTTTGCCGGAGGGCATTGTTTGGCGGCAACCATTCCCGGGCCCCGGGCTGGCCATTCGAATTGTCGGTGAAGTTTCTGAAGAAAGACTTAGAATCTTGAGACGAGCCGACTTAATTGTTCGCGAAGAATTACACTTGGCTGGTCTGGATCGAGAGATCTGGCAGTGCCCAGTTGTATTACTTGCTGATGTGCGAAGTGTTGGGGTGCAGGGAGATGGCCGAACATATGGTCATCCAATTGTGCTCAGGCCCGTATCAAGCGAAGATGCGATGACAGCGGATTGGTCAAGAGTTCCATACGAGGTACTCGCGAAGATTTCAAATCGCATCACCAACGAGGTGCGAGAGGTAAATCGAGTAGTTCTTGATGTGACTTCAAAGCCACCCGGAACAATCGAGTGGGAATAGCAAGATTAGAAAAGAGGATTAGTAAAAGATGAAGCGAGTCTCTGTAGTAGCGATTGCTGCTCTATTCATCTCTCTACTTTCTATCCCAGCTAATTCATTTGCAGAAAGTAAAAAATCAAACTCCAACTCTGCAAAAACCGAAAAAGTCCGCTGTAAATCCACTAAAGCTGTGGCCGCTAATCCAACTCGCATCTCGCCACCAGAAAATATTTTGAAACGTGGACCGCGCACAATTACTTTACAAACCAATTGTGGCAATATCGTAATTCAAACCTATTTTAAACAGGCTCCAGTTACGATTACGGTTTTAAGCTCATTAATTCGAGGTGGTTTTTATGACCGCACCCTGTGTCACCGTCTAACAACAGAAGGAATATTTGTATTGCAGTGTGGCGATCCAACAGCCACTGGATCTGGTGGCCCAGAGTTTCGCTACCGTGATGAAAATCTACCCGCAGCCGCTTCTAACAACTACCCAGCTGGTGTAGTTGCAATGGCTAACTCTGGTCCAAATACCAATGGCTCACAGTTCTTTTTGGTTTATAAGGACACAACTCTGGGACCTAATTACACGATTTGGGGAAAGATTGTCTCCGGTTTAGATATCGTCAAATATATTGCTGAAGGTGGCGTTCGAGGTGGCGGAGCTGATGGATCTCCACTTCGCACAATTGCGATTGAGCGCGCTAGTAGTAATTAGTCGGTGCTGATAACTTTAAATACTTCTGCAACTCTTCCAGCTGCTAAACCTTGAGCCTGCGCATTGCGCTCGCCCCATTCCCGCACCATCTTCTCTAACTCCTTGTTGTGTGCGGTTTGACTAACGTGGGCATGCAGAGCCGCCATCTTTTTACTGAAGGTATCGGTGATATCAACAAAGTGATTTGGTGTAGGTGAACCGGTCATCCAAACCTCACGCACTCTCCAAGGCTCAAATCCCGCCTCCTTAAGATCGGTAAAGGCGTATGGATTTCTAGCATCGGGATACACAGCTTGTATTGCAGTCTCACCAGCAGCTAAGTGATCAGGGTGGCTAGCAAAGATGCGTTCCCAATTTCGCTCTGGCGATTGCACCACCATTCGATCTGGTTTTGCAATTCTTATCGCCTTCACGATTTCTTTACGTAACTCAATCGATGGCATCAACCAACCATCACGGTAGTTCAAATAAGTAATATCGCTGACGCCAAGTGCAGCACCGGCATCGCGTTGTTCTTTCTGTCTGACCTGCGCCATCTCTTCGAGTGGGATACCGGACTCTTCACCACCTTGATCGCCGTTGGTAATGATGCAGTAAGAAACCTGGATTCCTTTAGCGCTCCATTGCGCAATAGTTCCACCGGCGCCAAAATCACAGTCATCGGGATGGGCCATTACAACTAATACCCGCTTGATTTCATCATCGTTCAATGGAGTCACCGGCCTATCCTAGACTTCTCATCATGTCTGAAAGGTTGTTGGAAGGTCTTAACCCGCAACAGCAATCAGCGGTTACGCATTTTGGTGGGCCATTACTTGTGGTCGCTGGCGCAGGATCTGGAAAGACCCGCGTTCTGACCAGGCGCATCGCTTATCTAATGGCGGCTCGCAATGTTCAACCTTATGAAATCTTGGCCATCACCTTCACCAACAAAGCAGCTGGAGAGATGAAAGAACGGGTCTCTGAGTTGGTTGGTAACCGAGCCAAAATTATGTGGGTCTCAACTTTTCACTCGGCCTGTGTTCGAATCTTGCGCCAAGAGGCTGTTCGACTTGGATACTCATCAACATTTTCCATATATGACCAGGCCGATAGTTTGCGATTAATCACATTGGTTATGCGAGATCTAAACCTTGATCCAAAAAGATATATCCCGCGGGGAGTGGCTTCAGTTATCTCCAATGCGAAAAATGAGCTTCTTGGACCAGCAGATTATCGCAACGCAACTCAAAATCATTTTGAAGAGGTTGTGGCTGAGGTTTATGCCATCTACCAACAAAGATTGACCGCTGCTAACGCGATGGATTTTGATGATTTAATTATGAAGACGGTGGAGGTTTTACAACGCTTTCCTGAAGCCCGGGCCCGTTATCGCCATCGCTTCAAACATATTTTGGTAGATGAGTATCAGGATACCAACCACGCCCAATACATATTGATTAGAGAGTTGGTTGGTAGTGATTTAGAGGGTGTACCAGCTGCACAGCTTTGTGTAGTTGGTGATGCGGATCAATCAATTTATGGCTTCAGAGGTGCGACCATTCGCAACATTATGCAGTTTGAAGAGGATTACCCTGATGCCACAACTGTTTTACTCGAGCAGAATTATCGCTCTACGCAAAATATCCTGAGCGCAGCCAATGCGGTGATCTCACTTAATGAGTCCCGGAAAGAAAAGAATCTGTGGTCAGATGCGGGAAGTGGCGCCAAACTCATCGGTTTTGTAGCTGAAAATGAACATCATGAAGCAGAGTTTGTTAGAGATGAGTTGTTCAAATTGCAGCGAGAGGGAATCTCTAACTTTGGTGACACCGCGATTTTCTATCGCACCAATGCGCAATCCCGTGTATTTGAAGAGGTATTTATGCGGGCCACGATTCCATACAAAGTTGTGGGCGGGGTACGGTTTTATGAAAGAAAAGAGGTAAAGGATTTATTGGCTTACCTCCGGGTATTGGTTAACCCTGATGACGAAGTATCCATGCGTCGCATTATCAATACCCCAAAGCGCGGAATTGGGGATCGTGCGATAGAAAACTTAGAGGAGTTAGCTAGAAAAGAGGGAATCTCTTTCTGGCAATCCTTGAATCGCGCCTCTGAGGCGGGACTTACCCCTAAGACTTCGGGGGCAATCTCAGCATTTGTTGCGCTAATAAATACCTTGCGAGTACTTGTAGAAGCTAAATCTCCGCCATCAAATATCGCTGCTGCAGCACTTGAGCAATCAGGTCTGCTCGACGAACTTCGCGATAGTCATGATCCGCAAGATGAGGTCAGAGTTGAAAACTTGGAGGAGTTGGTTGCAGTTGCAGAGGAGTACCAAGAGCGAGAGGTAGATGAAGGCGAAGAGATTTCATTAGCGGGATTTTTGGAGGATGTTGCTTTAGTTGCAGATGCTGATGAAATTCCGGAGGGCGAGGATCATGGTGGTGTTGTCACTTTGATGACTCTGCACACTGCGAAAGGTTTGGAGTTTCCCACTGTTTTTCTTACCGGGATGGAGGAAGGAGTTTTCCCGCACTCCAGAACATTAGGTGAAAAGAAAGAGCTAGAGGAGGAGAGACGGTTGGCATATGTTGGTTTGACCCGGGCCCGAGAGAGATTATTCCTCTCTCGTGCGGAGTATCGATCCTCATGGGGCGCACCAAATTACAACCCACCATCTAGATTTCTCGATGAAATTCCCGAAAACTTGATTGATTGGAACAAGAGTGAAAGTGGTTTTTCATCACCTCCATTAACGCGAAAGAAGTTCACGCCACCACCACTTCCAAAAGCAACTGGAAAGCAATCACTTAAAGTGCAGTTAAGTGTTGGTGACCGCGTATCTCATGACACCTTTGGACTAGGAACTGTGATTGCAGTCTCAGGAGAAGGGGATAAGGCAGAGGCAACAATTAACTTCGGCAGCTATGGAGATAAGCGATTGTTGCTCCGATATGCGCCAGTCGATAAGTTATGACCCATGGACCTTTTTGAGTACCAAGCCAGGGATTTATTTGAAGCCAGCGGAGTTCCAGTTTTAGCTGGTGCAGTTGCATCCACTCCAGAGCAAGCACAACAAGCTGCAGAGAAAATTGGCGGCAAAGTAGTTGTTAAGGCTCAAGTAAAAATTGGTGGTCGTGGAAAAGCTGGCGGAGTGAAGTTAGCAGAGAGTCCCAGCGATGCATTTGAAAAGGCAAAAGCAATTCTTGGAATGGATATCAAAGGTCATACCGTGCATAAGGTAATGATTGCCGGCGCTGCTCCAATTGAGAGCGAGTATTACTTGGCGATTCTTTTAGACCGTGCAGCTCGCAGTTTCTTAGTGATGGCCTCTGTTTCAGGCGGCATGGATATTGAAGAGGTTGCTCACAAAACCCCAGAAAAATTAGCCAAGGTGCATGTTGATCCAAATGTAGGTATCTCAGTAGAAAAAGCTTTAGAAATTGTTAGAAAAGGCGGATTCCCAGCCGATGTTGAAAAGGCGGTTGCCGATGTATTGGTGACGCTTTGGAAAACCTTCAAAGATTCCGATGCAACATTGGTTGAGGTAAACCCTCTAGTAAAAACCACCGATGGTCGCATCATCGCTTTAGATGGCAAAGTCACATTGGATGACAACGCAGCTTTTCGTCACCCGGACCATGAAGCGTTGATTGATCACGCAGCTACCAACCCACTTGAGGCATTAGCAAAAGAGAAGGACCTAAATTACGTAAAGCTTGATGGTGAGGTTGGAGTTATCGGTAATGGTGCGGGATTGGTCATGAGCACCCTAGATGTTGTGGCTTACGCAGGTGAGAAATTTGGTGGGGTTAAGCCAGCAAACTTCCTTGATATTGGTGGCGGCGCATCAGCCCAAGTTATGGCGGATGGTCTGTCGATAATTCTTGGTGATCCAGCGGTCAAATCAGTATTTGTAAATGTATTTGGTGGAATTACCGCTTGTGATGCTGTCGCAAATGGAATTGTTCAAGCGCTAGCAATGTTGGGCGATAAAGCCACAAAGCCAATCGTGGTTCGACTTGATGGCAATAATGTTCTTGAAGGTAGAAGAATTCTTAATGAGGCCAATCACCCATTGGTTCAACAACTAGACACTATGGATGGTGCAGCTGCAAAAGCTGCAGAATTGGCGGCGAAATAACCATGGCGATCTTTTTAGATGAAAACACCAAAGTAATTGTTCAGGGCATGACTGGATCTGAAGGAACTAAACACACCAGGCGAATGATCGCCAGTGGCACAAAGATTGTTGGCGGAGTTACACCTGGCAAAGGTGGCCAGGTAGTTGAGATTGAAGGTAAATCTCTGCCGGTTTTCAACTCAGTATCTGAAGCTGTGGCCGCTACAGGAGCTAACGCCTCAGTTATTTTCGTACCACCAAAGTTTGCTAAGAGCGCAGTAGTAGATGCGATAGATGCACATGTTCCGTTGATTGTTGTGATTACTGAAGGAATACCAGTACATGACACCGCCAGCTTCTGGGCGCATGCGCAAAAGGTTGGGAAATCAAGAATTATTGGCCCGAACTGTCCAGGATTAATAAGCCCAGGCAAATCTAATATCGGTATTACACCTTCAGATATCACCGGCCCAGGAAAGATTGGATTGGTTTCAAAATCTGGAACCTTGACCTATCAGATGATGTACGAACTGCGGGACATCGGATTTACTACTGCAGTCGGTATTGGTGGCGATCCAATCATTGGCACAACTCATATTGATTGCCTTAAGGCGTTTCAAGATGACCCTGATACTGAAGCGATTGTAATGATTGGTGAAATTGGTGGCGATGCTGAAGAGCGGGCCGCTGCATTTATCAAGGAGTATGTAACTAAACCTGTAGTTGGCTATGTTGCCGGCTTCACCGCACCTGAAGGTAAGACCATGGGACATGCGGGTGCGATTGTTTCTGGCTCCTCTGGAACAGCAGAGGCTAAGAAGGTAGCGCTAGAAGCTGCGGGGGTTAAGGTTGGTAAGACACCAAGTGAAACCGCTAACCTGCTGCGTGCGGTACTTAACGCAACTAAGGGCTAACTTAAGGGCATGACCCGAACCTGGCTTGTAGCTTTTCAGCAAGCGGTTCGCAGCATCACCTTAATTATTCTGCCTCTTGCCTTTGTTTCCTTAATTACTTGGGCAACAGCTGGAAGCTCAACAGGAAATACCGCAGATCCTCTGCGTGCTGCAATCTGGTTTTTCTTAGTCGCTCATCACATCCCATTGGATCTCTCGCTTTCAAATACCGCACTTTCTGGAAATTTAACCTTCTTTCCCATCGGAGCGTTACTTATTCCATTTCTTGCGATCCGCAGCGCCTATCGAAGAATGCTTAACGCCTTGGAATCACATACCTTGCGGGATAAACGTAGCTATGTTTTATCAATAGCCTTTATGTATGCATCGATCGGCACTCTAATCTCGCTTTTCGCATTAGGAACTACTGTCAGAGCCCAGTTTTATGTTGTATTCCCACTGTTATTTTTGGTGGCGGCAGTCTCGGGATTTCTTGCCAGCAACTTACTTCCGGAACATGCTCTTCAATTCCCTTGGCAACGCGGTTTGCGGATCGCCTGGTTTTCAACCCTAGCGATGATTGGGTTTGGTGGAGTCGTATTTACTCTCTCTCTAATCTGGCACTTTCCGACAGTTTTAAATTTAACTCGAGTAATTGAACCAGGCTTTTTTGGCGGCCTGGCCTTTTTTGTAATTCAAGCTCTGTATCTGCCCAATTTTGCAGTCGCTTCGCTTAGTTTCATCGCTGGAGGCGGCGTGGTAATTAGTGATGGTTCTTGGCTTAATCCTTTTGTGCATCGAATAGATGAAATTCCAGCGATTCCACTACTTGGTGGTCTGCCGGTTAACTCCTACCCACCTCTGATAGTCGGTGCGCTATTTATTGTTTTTACCGGAGTGATTGCCGCCCAATACGGAGTTACTACTTACTCAGATAAAGAAGAGCAAAAGAGATTTTTCCTGTCCAGCGCTGGTTTTATATTTGCTTTGAACCTTATAGTGGCTCGGGCAGCTAGCGGAGAGTTGTTGTCCGACAATCTCTCCTCAGTGGGAGCACAATGGTGGCTAATGCCAATTATGGTGACGGCAGAGTTTGCTCTAGGAATTTTGATCTGGGTATTGATCCCCAAAGTTAAACAAAGTATTAAGGATGCAAGAAGTGCTGCATAAGAAAATTACCCGGGCACTAATCTCCGTCTCAAATAAAGAAGAAGTAGTTCACCTAGCCCAAGAGTTAGCTAATAATGGGGTTGAAATTATCGCTAGCGATGGCACCGCGGAATTACTAAAAGCTTCTGGAATTGAAGTTAAAACCGTTACTGAAGTTACCGGTTCGCCAGAGCTCTTGGGTGGAAGAGTCAAAACGCTTCACCCATTAATTCATGCAGCTTTGCTGGTTGATCAGAATAATCCTCAACAGTTATCTGAGCTGAAGGGCATAGGCCCCATAGATTTACTGGTAATAAATCTCTATCCCACCTCTGGATTTGATATTGGTGGCCCTGCGCTAACTAGAGCAGCGGCGAAGAACGCTGAACATGTAGCAGTGATTACCGCTCCTGCTCAATACCCAGAGTTAATAATCTCCTTAAAGCTTGGAACCACTTTAGAGCAACGTAAACAATGGGCGGTGTCAGCATTATTGCTTACCGCTAAATATGACTTGGCTTTATTAAAGGAACGCTCCGAATCGCTTCGTTACGGCGAAAATCCACATCAAGATGGAGCACTTGCAACCAATAATCACCATGATGTGCTGCAAGGCAAGGCGATGTCATTTAATAATTATTTGGATTTGCAGGCTGCTTGGAATTTATCGCGTGCCTGTGGAACAGCTGTAGCAATAGTCAAACATGGGATTCCATCAGGTATTGCCCAAGCTAATAGCGCCGTAAAAGCATTTAAGGCGGCATGGGAGTGTGATCCAACTTCGGCTTTTGGGGGAGTTGTTGTAACTGATTTAGCAATAGATG
>JBEDAQ010000111.1:0-11800 GCA_041177685.1 Actinomycetota bacterium
CTTTCAGACTCCTCGCTACCGGCTTCGAATCGTTTACCAATTAGCCATTTATAGGCGGCTAAGAAAATGCTGACTAACTCTTTACGAAAATAGAGTAATACGGCAATCTCGGTGCCAATCTGCATAATCGCGGTGAAAGTTGCCCCTGGATCTTGAGCGGATGGCAGGAACTCCCCCGCTAATCTGATGTGAGCGCTCGAGGAGATCGGCAAAAACTCGGTTAGCCCTTGTAAAATCCCGAGAAATATCGCCTCTAACATCAGAGTTAATTTAATCCTCGACGTCGCAACAGCGGCTGAATATCTGCGTCCCGACCACGGAAGTTGCGGAACATCTGCATTGAGTCGATTGATCCACCTCGACTCAGTAGTTGCTGGCGGAAATGATCACCATTTTCCCGCTTCAATCCACCGTTAACTTTAAACCATTCGACGGTATCGGCATCTAATACCTCACTCCAGATATAGCCGTAATACCCAGCGGAATATCCGCCGGCAAATATGTGTGAGAAGTAGCTGGAACGATATCTAGTCGGAACCGGCTCGAACTCAAGTCCATAATCAGAGATTGCTTGTTTTTCAAAGCGTTCCACATCTTCGATCTCAATCTCTGGAGCTACAGAATGCCAAGCCAAATCCAATACTGCAGCTGCAAGATAACTGGTTGTGGCATGACCTTCATTAAAAGCCGTTGATTCATTTAACTTATCTACCCATTGCTGCGGAAGACGTTCTCCGGTTTTGTAATGACGGGCATAGTTATCCAAAACCTCTGGCCAGAGAATCCACATTTCATTCACCTGTGATGGGAATTCAACAAAATCTCGTTGCACGCTTGTTCCAGAGAAACGTGGGTAATTGACATTAGAGAGAAGTCCATGCAATGCGTGGCCGAATTCGTGAAATAGCGTGGTGGTTTCATCGTAAGTTAAAAGTGTCGGCTCTCCAGCAGGTGGTTTAGGAATATTCATGTTGTTAACCACGACTGGGAGTTGGCCAAGTAGATGATTTTGATCCACCAAAGAGTTCATCCATGCACCACCCCGCTTGGAGTCACGGGTATAGAAATCTCCGATGTAGAGACCTAGTGGGGAGCCATCCTCATTGAATGCTTCGAAAGCCCTTGCCTCTGAGTGGTACGTAACTAAATCGGGACGCTCCTTAAAGGTAATTCCAAACAACTTGCCAGCTGCAAAGAAGACTCCATCTTTCAAAACCCTTTCTAGTTCAAAATAGGGTTTCATCTGAGAGGTATCTAAAGAGTACTTTTTGATGCGCACCTGTTCGGTGTAATAATCCCAATCCCAGCTCTGCAATTCATGCTTATCTGATGTATCGATAACCTTTTGTATCTCCTCAGCTTCTAGTCTTACATTACGAATCGCTGCCGGAGCTATTTTTCGTAGCATTTCATGTACTCGATCTGGATGTGTTGCAGTTTGCTCTTTAATCACATACTCAGCATGGGATGCGCACCCAAAGAGTTGAGCCCGCTCTGCTCTTAACTTGATCATCTTGATCAAAGTTTCACGAGTGTCGTTTTGATTATTACGAATCCCTTTTGCAAGAGAATTCTTCATAATCTTCTCTCGCACACTGCGGTTCTTCAATGAAGCCAATAGAGGGTGCCCGGTGAAATTCACCATACTTATCATCCACTTATCCACTGCCCCTCTAGATTCGGCAGCAGCTTTACAAGCGGCAATCTGGTTTTCGCTTAGTCCATCTAACTCCGTAACGTCATCTACAAATAAGGCAAGCTCATTTGTGTCAGCCAATAGATTCTTGGCAAACACCGTCTCTAGTGCGGAGAGCTCCTCATTTATCTCTTTGACTCTCTCCCTTGAACTCTCATCCAAATCCGCACCCGCCTGAAGGAAATCTCGGTAATAGCGGGTTAGCAGCCAGGCGCTTTCTGGATCCAGCTTTGGATTGGCATCAACCAACTTCTTGATTCTGTCGAAAAGCTCCGGATTAAGTTTTATTGCATCGCTGTGGGCCGCCAGTTTTGGGGCAATCTCAGCCTCTATTTCATCGATACGATCATTGGTATCACTGGAGGATTTGTTGTAGAAAACATTTAACACTCGGCTCAGGGTCTGGCCACTCTTTTCGAGCGCCACAATTGTATTTTCGAAGGTAATCTCATTTTGAGCAATTATTTCCGCTATCTCCGCCATTTGCTCCGTTGTCCCTGCGTAAAACGCCGGTAAGTAATGGTCTTCCGTTATCTGCTCAAAAGGAGGTAACTGGTAAGGCAAATCAGATTTCAGGAGAAAGGGATTAGAGGTCATTTGCTTCTCTCTTTAATGAACAACGTGGTGTTTTCAAAGATGATTTCAGCATCGTAATCAAGAGTTGCGACGTGAAAGCTATTCACTAGTTCTACTCGCTGTTTGTGGGGGCTACCGATTTCCTCCATGATGATTTCAGTGTTCGAAACTGGCAGGACATGATCATCAACACTATGGAACAACAGAAGTGGGGTTTTAATCGATTTCAAACCGGAGCGAGCCAGTTTGAGGTATTTGTAAAGCTGAGCAACGCCTTTGAGAGGCAATGCGTCATATCCCCACTCGGTAACCCCAGGCTTTTTGATGTCATCACCGACGGATGCTCTACTTTTTTGCAATCTTGAAATCAGCCAAGCAAAACGAATCTGAATGCCAGGTATGTGAATCATTGGGTTAACAAGAATTAGACCAGTAATACGGCCTTGATTTCGTGCCGCTATATACAGTGAGTTTCCGCATCCCATAGACAGGGCACAAATAAAGATTTTTTCACAACGTTCAGATAGGTAATCCAATTCAGATTGCAGTTTCTCTGGCCACTGCTGCCAGTTAACGTTGTTTAGGTCTTGCCACTTGGTGCCATGCCCTGGCATTAAAGGAACCGAAACTGTGTAACCCTGTTCATTCAGATCATGCGCCCAAGGCCGCATGGAGGCTGGAGTTCCGGTAAAACCATGCACCAAAAGCACTCCGACCTTTCCATTAGCACCCCGACCTTCAGCACGAAAATCCTTCAGCCATCCTTCTGGCGCACCTTCTAGACCCATGCCGCAACATTAAGGATTAAAAGGGTAAATGTCATTCATCCCCGCTAAATTGAAGTTATGAAGCATTCATGGCAGCCGGCTTTAAATGAAGTTGGCCGTGCGTTGATTGAGACCACATTTGTTGTAGTTGATCTCGAAACCACCGGAGGCTCCCATAGAGAATCTTCAATCACAGAGATTGGAGCTGTGAAAATCAAGGGTGGAGAAATTGTTGGCGAGTTTCAAACTCTGGTGAATCCAGAGAGCCCAATACCGGCATTTATAACGGTGCTTACCGGAATCACTGACGCGATGGTGATAGAGGCTCCAAAAATTGCTGAGGCCCTTTTCTCCTTTTTAGAGTTTGCCGGATCCTCTAACGAAACCGTTTTGATTGCGCACAATGCGCCATTTGATGTTGGCTTTCTAAGGGCTGCTGCGGAAAAGTGTGGAGTAGCCTGGCCAAGTTTTCAAGTTATCGATACCGCCAAGATTGCCCGTTATGTAGTAACCAGAGATGAAGCACCAAACTGCAAGCTTGCCACCTTGGCGCAGTTCTTCGGCGCACAAACTAACCCCGATCACCGCGCACTTTCCGATGCCCGGGCCACCGTTGATGTGTTTCACGGAATATTGGATCGTTTAGGCAGCTTTGGAGTTACCACGCTTGATGATCTGAAATCTTTTTCAAATCGAATCACAGAAGCGCAAAAGAATAAGCGGTTCTTGGCTGAAGGGTTACCAAACTCCCCTGGTGTCTATATATTTAAAGATGCGCAGGATCAGCCGTTGTACATAGGAACTACTAGAAATCTACGTAATCGAGTACGTTCCTATTTCACTGCGGCCGAAACCCGTAAGCGAATCCTGGACATGATCGGCCTGGCGCAAACTTTGAATTACATTGAAACCCCAACCATTCTTGAGGCTGAGATTCGAGAATTGCGGCTAATTGCAGAGAAACAACCCAGATTCAATCGCCGATCAAAGTTTCAAGAGAAAGCGGTATGGGTAAAGCTAACTCAAGAGAGTTTTCCCCGTTTGGTTTCAGTTCGTGGAAATCGCGACCTTAGCGATGATGAAGGTTGGTGCGGTCCATTCAATGGGCGCGATGAAGCAGCCCGCGCTATCGAAGCGGTTTATGAGGTAACCCAAATCAGACAGTGTTCACCAAGAATCACGCTTCGATCTATGAAAAGCGCCAGCCCTTGCGCGCTCTTTGATATGAAACGGTGTGGAGCGCCCTGTGTTGGAAAAGAATCAATTGACTCATATTCCACCCATGTCCTTACTACACGTTTGGCCCTACAGCAGGATGCCAATCAGTTAATCAAAACCATAAATGATCGAATGTTTCATCTGGCAAACCAGGAGAGATTTGAGGAGGCAGCAGAGTTACGTAACCGACTCAGCGCATTTATTAGAGGAACCGCCAGAGGTCAAAGAATTCGCTCATTGACAAGGGTTCGTGAACTTATCACCGCTTTACCAACCTCAGTTGGTGAATGGGAGTTTGTCCTTATTCGCTTTGGCCGGTTGTGCGGCAGCGCTAGCGGAAATGCAGGTAATTACAGGGAGGTGGTGGAGTCTCTCAAACTGGTTGGAGAAGTGGTTACTGACAGCGAAGGAATCCTTCCTGCCTCCACACATGAAGAGGTTGAGGTCTTATTGCGCTACTTGAATCAGGAAGATATTAGATTGGTAGAGATTTCAGGAGAGTGGTGCATGCCCACCTTTGGTTCGGGTTATGCACGATTAAAACTAGAACAGGTTCGGGAAAACTCTCAAAACTTAATTTATAAAGAGGATTTTGCTAATTCATTTGATAGCTCGGCCCAACGCTCCACTAATTGAGCCGCTGCCCCACTGTCGACAGCCTGCTTGGCGAACACATATCCATTAGCAAGTTGTTGTTCCACTCCTAAATCAAAATCTCCCTTAAAAGCAGCAATCGCCGCTGCTGCATTAATCAAAATCGCCTCACGATGGGCGTTTTTCGCCCCAGCAAATACCTCTCGAGTGATTGCAGCGTTTTCCTTTGCATCGCCACCTTTTAGTTGCGCCGCATCAATCAATTCAAAACCTAGATTTAACGGATCAAATTTCTCCACGCGGATCGCTCCTTCGTTAATGACATAAATAGTTGTAGGAGCGCCAAGGGAGATTTCATCTAAACCATCATCGCCGCGGAAGACAAAGCCCTGGCAACCTCTGCTTGCTAGAACTTCAGCCACCAGCTCGAGCAGTTCAATTCGCGCGACTCCAATTGCTACCGCAGTGGGTTTCGCTGGATTTGCCAGCGGTCCCAAGATATTGAAAATTGTTGGAACGCCAAGCTCTTTTCGGGCCGCTGCTGCATGTTTCATTGCCGGGTGAAATACCGGGGCGAAGGCAAAACCAATACCGATCTTGCGCACACACTCTGCCACCCCAGCAGCATTGAGATTTATATTTATCCCTAACGCCTCCAAAAGATCTGCTGCCCCACTCTTGGATGTTGCCGCCCGGTTACCATGTTTTAGAGTTCTGGCGCCAGCCGCAGTTGTGACTATCGCTGCAGCGGTTGAGATATTTATGGTTTGGGCTCCATCACCACCAGTTCCGACAATATCTACACATCTCTCGGCTACATTAATTAAAGAAGCGTGGTTATACATCTCCTGGACCAGAACGGTGACTTCGCTGGGCCGCTCTCCCTTTTCCTTCAATGATATTAAGAAGCGTTTGATAATGTCATTGTCTGCAGAGCCCGACAAAATCTGTTGCATCGCCCAACTGATCTGGGCTTTATTTAGATCACTTTTGTTTTGTAGGGAATCTAAAATCTCATCCCAAGTTGGGATTGGTTGGGACATTTTTACTTAAGCAGAAACGCGGGCTTTGCGGAAAATCTCCGCAACTGTCTGCGCCAGAGTGAATGGATCTATGGGATGGGTGATTACCCCTTCAGCGCGGGACCAGCCAGCCAGCCAGGCATCTGATTTTCTGCCGACTAAAACAATTACGACACCACAGTTAAATACTTCATCCTTTAACTGCTTTGCCACCCCAAGCCCACCTTCAGGCACCGCTTCACCATCAAGAATGTATAGATCAACAACATTGCCCGCATCAACAAAGCTACGCAATGCAGGGGCGGTAGCAAACTCCTTTAATGTGTGCTTTGGAAAATCCTTACCTAATTGCGAACCCAGCGCCTTTTTCACCGTATCTCGCACCGATGAGTCATCGGAATAAAGAGCGATTTTCAGGCTCGAAACTGCGGGTTGGGACATGGGAGGCAGTCTAATCAAAATACCTACTCTGATTACCCTTTCCGGGTGGTAGGTGCCGTGACAAATGCGTGATGAGTTTCACCGCAACAACTTAACCAAAAGGGCCTATGGCCATGGGAAATACCGGATTTTCGGGAATAATCACGCCCATGAGCAGTGCCGTCCTTACCCCTCCTAAAGTTAATCGACCCAATGTTGTAGCTGTGGGAACGATTGTCTGGCTGGCCAGTGAGTTGATGTTTTTCGCCGCGCTTTTTGCCATGTACTTCACAACCAGAGCGGTGCAAGGACCTGAGAAGTGGGCCGAGGGCGTTGAGTTTTTAAATATTCCATTCTCTGCTTTGAACACCACGGTTTTGGTTTTGTCCTCTGTCACCTGCCAGTTTGGCGTATTTGCCGCAGAACGTTTCCAAAATGCACGTACTGGCACGCTATGGCAGTTATCAAAATGGGGAATGCGGGAATGGTTCGCCTTAACTTTTGTTATGGGAGCATTCTTTATTGGTGGACAGGTATTCGAATATGCCGAACTAGTCCATGAGGGTTTAACGATCTCATCAGCCCCCTACGGATCGGTCTTTTATTTAGCTACCGGTTTTCACGGTCTACACGTAACTGGTGGATTAATCGCATTCTTAATTGTGATGATTCGTGTATCTAAGGCTCTTCGCTTTGGACATTCTCAAGCCACCACCGCGATCGTCGTTTCTTACTACTGGCACTTTGTTGACATTGTTTGGATTGCTTTGTTCTCCGCGATTTATTTGGTGCAGTAGGAAGAATAGGAATATTTGAAAATGGGTTTTATCTCTAAGTATCGGCGCCACAGATTAGCTGGACCTCTACTTCTTCTAGCTGGATTGTTGTTTGTCGGTTTTGGTTACACCGTTGCACAAGCTGCATCAGAGGAAGTTGCCTTAAGCTCATCAGACAAAGCAACTTTGATTGCAGAAGGAAAAGAGATCTTTGCCCGCGGTTGCTCCTCATGCCATGGGCTTAACGCAGAGGGAGCCGGTATCGCGCCATCCCTAATCGGAGTGGGAGCAGCATCTGTAGATTTTCAGGTAGCTACTGGTCGTATGCCGATGGCTGATATGAGCCAACAAGCTATGCGAAAAGAGCCGCTCTACAACGAGGAAGAAACCGCTGCTTTAGCGGCATATGTCGCATCTTTAGCTCCTGGTCCTGCAGCTGTCACAAATGAAGAGTTAGCTTGGGAGAGAAATGGTGACACGGCAGAAGGTGGCGAGTTATTCCGCAACAACTGCGCGATGTGCCACAACTTAGCTGGTCAAGGTGGCGCGCTTACTCAAGGCAAATACGCTCCAACAGTTATGGGTGTAGAGCCAAGACATATTTACGAGGCGATGCTTACTGGACCTCAAGCTATGCCGGTCTTCTCTGATGCAACTATTACACCAGAGGAAAAATTATCTATTATCAAATGGATTAAGCATGCTGAGAATGAACCAGCTCTAGGTGGAGCAGCTCTTGGTCGTGTTGGACCAGTTACTGAAGGTTTATTGGCGTGGACTTTAGGTTTGGGCCTATTAATTGGCATCGCTGTTTGGCTAACAACGAAGGCGCGATAAAGATGAGTAATGAGATTGCACCATTAACCGATCCTGGTTTACCAGAGCACATTCATCGCAAGGCTGATGTAGACCCAAAGGCCGCTAAAAGAGCCGAACGCCAAGTTGGAATCCTTTTTCTGCTCTCTGTAGTTGGAACCATCTTGTTCGTCTACTCATATGTAGGCATTGATGAAAACGCTTTTATTTTCCTACCAGTCATCGGTAACACCAATGCCCATCAATTATTCCTTGGACTTGGTTTGGCTATGTCACTCTTCTTCATTGGAATGGCCGCGGTTCATTGGGCAAAAACATTGATGCCTGACCATGAGGTTATAGATATTCGGAAAGAGCAACGTTCTAAAGATGAAGATCGGGCGAATTTTGTCGCAACCGTTAAAGAGCGGGGCGCCGAAGCAGGTCTGGGTCGCAGACCCTTTATTAAGCGCACTATGGGCTTGGCACTTGGTTTGGTCGGCATCTCTCCTATTCTTCTTCTCCGTGATCTTGGACCGCTTCCAGAAAATGATCTAAATACCACCAACTGGGCGGCAGGAACCCGACTAGTTACCGATCCGGGCGATCGCCCCATCAAACCCTCAGATCTTGAGGTGGGAGGCGTAGTTCAAGTTCAACCTGAGTTTCCAGCGGGCAAAGAGCGTCACTTAGATGACATCGCACAAGATTCAGTTCTCTTGATTCGAATTAGACCTGAAGAGTTCAACCTAACTCCTGAGAGATTGTCTTGGACCTACGAGGGGATCATCGCTTTTTCCAAGATTTGCTCGCATATGGGATGCGCTGTAGCGCTTTATGAACAAACTACTAAACATCTACTCTGCCCATGCCATCAATCAACTTTTGATGTTACTAGAGCTGCAAAAGTTATCTTTGGACCAGCGGCCAGACCTTTGCCACAATTAGCCATCACCGTTGACTCTGAAGGTTATTTGGTAGCACAGGCACCATTTAATGAGGCGGTAGGACCGAGTTTCTGGGGGCGTGATTCACAATGAGTGCACGGGAACGTGTAGCAGGACAGGTAGCAAATTACGTTGATGAGCGTACCGGTGCCGCAAAGTGGCTAAAGAAAACGGTCTCTAAAGTATTCCCTGATCACTGGTCCTTCATGCTTGGCGAGATTGTTCTTTACTCTTTCATAATTCTTTTGCTCTCCGGAACTTTTCTAACATTTTGGTTTGACCCATCCATGCGAGAGGTCGAATACGAAGGCTCTTACGAACCGCTCTCAGGTTTGAAGATGTCCGCTGCCTATGCATCCACTTTGCACATCTCATTTGATGTTCGCGGTGGTTTGCTAATGCGCCAGATCCATCACTGGGCGGCGCTCATTTTCATGGCGGCGATGGTGGCTCACTTGATGCGTGTCTTCTTTACCGGCGCATTCCGTAAACCACGTGAGTTCAACTGGATTATCGGTGTTGGTCTTTTGACGCTAGGAATCGTTGAAGGCTTCTTGGGTTATTCACTTCCAGATGATCTTCTTTCCGGAACCGGTATCCGTATTGCCGAGGCAATTATTCAAGCGATACCAGTGGTCGGCTCATACCTCTCATACTTTGCCTTTGGCGGAGCCTTCCCTGGCGAGATGTTTATTCAACGCATCTATGTTGTTCATATTCTTCTGATTCCAGGAATCTTCCTAGCTCTAATTACCGTGCACTTGATGTTGGTTTGGTACCAAAAGCACACTCAGTATCCAGGACCTGGTAGAACTGAGAAAAATGTGGTCGGCTATCCATTGATGCCGGTTTACATGGCAAAGGCTGGCGGATTCTTCTTCATCGTGTTTGGTGTAACCGCATTCCTTGGCGCGGTTGCCTCAATCAATCCAATTTGGATTTATGGACCATACACACCGGGTCAGATTGGCGCAGGTTCACAACCAGACTGGTACATGGGATGGCTTGATGGTTTGGTCCGCATGGCTCCCCCAATTGAAACCCATGCTTTTGGACACACCATCTCGTGGAATATTTTGATTCCTGGCTTAATCATCCCGGGGATCATCTTCACTGGAATGGCGCTGTATCCATTTATCGAAAGCTGGATGACCGGTGACAAGCGCGAGCATCATCTGTTGGATCGACCACGCAACGCACCGAATCGCACCGCACTTGGCGCAATGTCAATTACCTTTATGTTGGTTACGCTAATTAACGGCGGCAACGATCTTCTGGCAACTCATTTTGATTTATCGATTAATCAAATCATGTGGTTCTCGCGAATCGGTGTAATCGTTTTGCCACCACTTGTCTTCGTCATTACAAAGCGAATCTGCCTATCACTTCAACGTGCCGACAGAGAGCTCGTGCTTCATGGTCGAGAGACCGGACGCCTTGTCATGTTGCCACATGGCGAATTTATTGAGGTTCACGAACCGCTTTCTCCACAGCGTGCGTACACCCTTGCCTCGCATGAGCAACCAGCTGCAATTGAGCCGGTTCTCGCCGATGACAATGGGGTGCGCAATCCAAAAGGTGCTAAAGCTAAGTTGCAGGCACGACTATCTCGAGCACAAAGCGAGCAGGTTGCCAAGCCAACGGCTAAAGAGATGTTAGAGATCGAAGATCATCACTGATCTTTAGGCTTTACTCTCTTCCACAAACTCCTTAAGTCGAACTAAACTCTTAGCAATAGCTATCTGCACATATGGATAAGCCTTGCGCATTCTTAACCACCACTGCAGTGGCGATGTACTGCCATCGAAACTCTCAACCACGACGGTTTGAGTAGGGGCTATCTCCTTTAACTCATACCGCCAAATCCAACGTCCAAGATGACGCCAGGCAATCAACTTTCCTTCTTCAAACTCCACGACACGGTTAGTAATTCGGTACCTGACACCTATCTTCATATTCATACTGAATCTGGCACCCATACTCAATCGAGTTGGCGCCTTAATCACAGATTGAACTGATTTGCTGCCATCGATGACAGAGTGCATTGCTGGGTCAGCTAACAGATTGAAAATAGTTGCAGCTGGGGAGTTAATAATTATCGAAGCGGATTTTTTGCGTGGGTCGCCGGTCTCAATTATCTCGGCGCGGTACTCCATATATTCCAGCTTTTCTCAATGATGAGCGTTGGCGCCGTAAGGAGAGTTGCTGGGACGTTCATACTCCAAGACAAAGCCCATAACAGAGATGATTAGTGCTCCAACTGCAATCAACGTTAGCCACCAACCAACAACTAAACCGACACCTGCCGCTGTAGCTGATAGACCCACTGGAAGTGGCCACCAGGAATGCGGGCTATAAAAACCCAACTCCCCTGCGCCATCAGAGATTAATGCGTTTGGATTGTCCTCCGGCAAAACTCCGCCAGTTCTACGATTGATAAACCATAGGTAATAACCGATGATCAAAGCTAAGCCCGCGCTTAAAAAGATCGCTGTTACCCCAAGTGGCTCTCCACCCATATAGGTATAAACCCCACCAACGATGGCGTAAAAGGCAAAGAGGAAGAGAAATAAACGGTAAGAGGCTCTCATCGCTTAGTGACCTTCAATCTTGGAGTGATTTGGATGATTCAAATCAAAGGCAGGCCGCTCAGAACGAATCTCAGGCATGCGTAGGAAGTTGTGGCGTGGAGGTGGACAGGATGTAGCCCACTCCAGTGATGCTCCATAACCCCAAGGATCATCGCTCTGTACCTTCGGTGATTTACGGGTAATCCAAACATTGATCGCAAAAGGAATCATGGAGAGAGCCAACAATGTGGAGCCAACGGTTGAGATCATATTCATGTTGGTCCAACCATCTGTTGCTAAGTAATCCGCGTAACGACGTGGAAAACCTTTAATGCCTAACCAGTGCTGGATCAAGAATGTGGTGTGGAAACCAATAAAGAGCAACCAGAAATGAATCTTGCCCAGGGTCTCATTTAGCA
>JBEDAQ010000112.1:0-5613 GCA_041177685.1 Actinomycetota bacterium
ACCAAGATCAATGCCAACTACTCAAACTCTTTCAAGTTAATTGATGGGGCATCTGCAGTAACCGCTGCCAACAAAGTAAATATGAGCGGACTAACAGCTAAAGGAAATGAAATTACTGTGAAGCTAGGTGCTCCACAGCCACTGTTCATTCCAATTTTGGCTCAGTTCATAATTCTTCCAAAGCACGTATTAGAGAATGAGGATCTTCTTCGTCTCGATACCAGCAAGTATTGGTTGGATCCAGTTGTGTCTGGTCCTTTCAAGATTGGCAAGTTGAGCCCAGATAACTTCATCACCTTGGTTCACAACTCAAACTTCGAAGGTCCAAAGCCAAAGATTGAAGAGATTAACGTAATCTCATCAACAGCACTCTTGGCAGATGCACGTTCCGGAAAATTGGATTACTTCATTACACAGGATGCGGACACCATCCGCGGCATGAAGACTCTTAATACCTTCAAGAGCTACCAGACTTCTGGTGCGCCATTCCACCGTTATTGGGTATTCAACCTTTCCGATGGAAATAGCCCACTAAAGAGCGTAAAAGCTCGCGAAGCTCTTAAATACGGTATTGATTGGGTGAACATTGTTAAAGCGGCCTATCCGCATGGCAAGGTAATTAACAGTGGTGTGCCATCAGGTTTGCCATTCCACCTAAAGTCAATTCCAACTTATAAGTATGATGTTGCGAAAGCAAAGGCTCTTCTAGCTGAAGCAAAGTTTGATTTCAGCAAGACAGTGCGTCTACGTCACTACCATGTTGGTCCAGCTGACTTGATCTTCATGAGCGCTGTTGCACAACAAATGCAGGCTCTCGGCATGAAGGTAGAGCTAACTCGCTTTGTTGGCGATGCAACCACTGAGTTGTACACCAATAAGAATTACGACATGGCGTTGAAGGGTCTATCCACCTTCGATGTGAGTGAATGGTACGGCGAGTACAGCAACGCAAACTTTGCAAAGATTCTCGGCGCACAACCTAAGTACGCTGACTTGAATGCAAAGCTTGCAACAGCTGTTACTTTGAAGCAGCGAGCCGCAGCTCTCACCGACCTTCAGGAGTTGGAGCAGGAAGAACTTCTTAAGCTCCCAACTTATTTGTTGCCAGCATATGTGTACGTCTCAAAGCGTATTTCAGGTGCACCAACAAAATATGGTCCACAGCTATACCTCTATGAGAATAACTTCCTAAACTGGTCGCTTTCTTAATATAGAGTAATTAGTAAATAAGTAGTTGAATCAGTGAGCTGGAGAAATTCGGCTCACTGATTCTCTTTATTTTTTGAAGTATGTAATATCGAATAAGGAAAAGGGTCTTGTTAGCTTTCATAATTAGGCGAACCGCGGTTGTGATTCCGATGGCGATTGCCATCAGCGCAATCATCTTCTTTGCCTCAAGGCTTTCACCAATCGACCCTCTTAACTCCTTGATATCGCCTGATGCCGCCGCAGACCCAACCAACTTGGCAATCCTGCGGGAGCGGTTGGGCTTCAACGACCCCATAGTTGTGCAGTATTTCAACTGGCTTTTAGAGATGATGAAGGGCAATTTCGGCTACAGCATCCAGACCGGCCAGCCCATCTCCGAGATTTTGGCGCTTCGTATGCCAGCCACTCTGGAATTAGTTCTCTCCGCATTGGTTATCTCAACAACCTTAGCTCTACTCATCGGGTTAATCGCCGGAGCTAATCGTGGAGGGTTAACTGACAAGTTTTCCAGGGGTCTTGCGGCGGTCGGTATTGCGGTTCCAGATTTCTTTATTGGATTAGCTCTTCTGAATATTTTGGCTTACAGATTAAGTTGGCTGCCAACCGGACAGAGAATCTCGCCAGGCCAAGAAACCTTTATTGATCGACTACCTCACTTAATTTTGCCGGTAGCCACACTAAGTATTGCGATGCTTGCGGTATTAATTAGATACACCCGCAACTCGGTTCTTGATACGTTAAATAGAGATTTTGTAAAAACAGCACGGAGTAAAGGTTTGCCAGAGTGGAAAGTTATGTGGAGCCATGTGTTCCGCAACTCTCTCGGACCAGTAATGGTGATTTTAGCTTTTCGTTTACCACTTCTTATTGGTGGCTCAGTTCTGGTTGAAACCGTATTTCAGTGGCCAGGCATCGGCAGCACAATAGTCGCAGCGGTAACGGTTTCAGATTTCCCTGTGATCATGGTTATCAGCTTGTTGATCGCAGTCGCCATTTTGTTTGCTAGCTTCTTGGTAGATATTGTGAAATCAATTCTCGATCCGCGGGTTAGATTGGGAGCGGTGACAGAATGAATCAAAGGACTCCCAGCACAGCACGCCTTCTCGTCAATAACTTTCTCTCCAACACAATTGGCATGTTGGGTGTTTTCATAATTTTTATGGTGATTACCGCATCAATTTTTGCGGTTCAAATTTCAGGTTATGACCCAAATCTTTTTGATGGCATGAATACCAGCATGCCGCCATCAACCGCCCACTTAATGGGCACCGATCAATTGGGTCGCGACATGTTTAGCCGAGTTCTTTACGGTGGCCGAAACTCCATATTAATCGGGGTTTTAGCCTCATTCCTAGGCAATCTAATCGGCACAGTTATGGGTGCAATTGCAGGTTATATTGGCGGAAAACTCGACACTATTCTGATTCGTCTGTCTGAGTTGGTTATGACCTTCCCACAACTAGTTTTGGTTTTAATCTTTGTAACAATCCTAGGCCAGGGAGTCGGCAACGTGATCTTCGTGTTCGCCGTAACTGGATGGATGACCACTTTTAGATTGGTAAGAAGTGAGTTCATGTCACTTCGCGAAGAGGCTTTCGTTGAGGCCGATCGTGCTTTTGGATTTTCAAAGAAACGGATTATTTTCCGTCATCTACTCCCAAACACAATGAGCCCAATCGTTGTTGCTTTCACAATCAACACCGCTATCTACATAATTGCAGAAGCGGGGCTTTCCTTCCTAGGTCTTGGTGTTCCAGTAACGACACCAACCTGGGGCAATTTACTTTCAGCGGCACAAGCTCCTGTTGTAGTCGAACAGTATTGGTGGCTTTGGGTATTTCCTGCACTGGCAATCATCGTATTTGTGACAGGTGTGAATTTTATTGGAGATGGACTTCGCGATGCGCTAGATCCAAGACAGCGCTCTAGTTCCGCGAATGCTTCCTTTAAAGCAACTATCAAAGAGAAGTTACTCGGTTCAAGAAAGCAAGGCGCATGAAAAACATTCTTGAGCTAAAAGAGGTAAATGTCTCTTTCTCTGTAGAGTCGGGAGATCTACATATTTTGCGGGATGTTTCTTTAGAGGTGCCAAAAGGCTCATTCTTATGTGTTGTAGGAGAGTCAGGATGCGGCAAATCAGTCACAGCACAGGCGATAGTCCAGTTGTTGCCTGACAATGGCAGAGTTGATTCGGGAAGCATCACTTATTTTGATGGTGGTGAAGCTTTAGAGATCAATAAACTGGAAAAGTTTGGCAAGAAAATGCGCAGCCTACGTGGCGCCAAGATTGGCATGATTTTTCAGGACACTCTTTCCTCATTAAACCCAGCCCATAAAGTCGGGCGGCAGGTAGCTGAAACCCTGCGTCAACACATGAATTTGTCGAAAGAAGAGGCAAGAGAGCGGGTAATTGAGCTATTCAAAAAGCTTGGCATTCCCGATCCAGAGCGTCGCTATGAGGCCTATCCTCATGAATTCTCTGGAGGTATGAGACAGAGAGTAATGATTGCGATTGCCACAGTATGTGAACCAGATTTGGTTATCGCAGATGAACCAACCACCGCTCTAGATGTAACTATTCAGGCACAGATTATGACTCTGTTAAAGGATTTACAAAAGAGCGCAGGCAAAACCTTCATTCTTATTACCCACAATATGGCTTTAGTTTCTGAAGTAGCTGACCAAGTTGCTGTCATGTATTTGGGACGAGTTGTTGAGTATGGCGATGTAAATCAAGTTCTGCGCAATCCAAAACACCCTTATACAAAAGCGCTACTACAAAGCGTGCCATCTTTAGCGGCAGACAAAAATATCGAACTAAGTACGGTTGAGGGTCAAACTCCATCACCGGCTGATGTCACACAAGGTTGCGAGTTTGCTGGTCGCTGTCCCTTTGTAATTGAAGCATGTCGCAATCAAGTAATTCCACTGACTAGCTTTGGCGATAAACACAAAGTCAGATGCATTCGTGCTGAAGAGATAGGAAAACTATCATGAGCAAGAAAGTGAATGCAGTAAAACCAATTTATCAAGTCAAGGCAATCAAAAAGTATTTTCCGGTTACCGGGGGAATTCTGCGCCGGACTATTGGTCAGGTTAAAGCACTGGATGGAGTAGATCTAGATATCTATCGTGGGGAGACCATCTCGGTAATTGGAGAGTCAGGATGCGGCAAAACCACTTTAGGAAGAATGCTGGCGGTCTTACAGAAACCAACAGATGGCGAATTAAGTTTTGATTTTGGTAATGGATTGCAAAATGTTATCGGCCTTGATCGTTCAGAGGAGTTAACTTTCCGCAAAAAAGTTCAGATGATTTTCCAGGATCCTTACACATCATTTAATCCGCGCCAGAGGGTTGGTGCAGCCATGGATGAGGTGCTGCAGGTTCATGGCGTGGATGACCCGGAAGAGCGTTTGTCCCGCATAAAAGAGGCCTGCGAGATGGTCAATATGCGGGTGGAGTACCTACAGCGTTACCCGCATGAGTTCTCGGGAGGTCAACGTCAACGCCTAGCAATCGCACGCTGTTTGGCTGTTAAGCCAGAGTTGATAATTGCAGATGAGATTGTTTCTGCTCTTGATGTTTCAATTCAGGCACAAATTGTAAATTTGCTCCGTAAGATTCAAAGTGAAACCGGGTTGTCATTTGTATTCATTACCCATGATGTTGCGGTTGCCCGATATGTAGGACATCGCATTGCTGTTATGTATCTTGGTTCTGTAGTAGAGATTCTTCCTGCCGAAGCTCTGCCAGATAATGCAGAGCACCCTTACACAATCGCTCTGCTCTCCGCAGTTCCAGATATGGAGATTAAAGAGAAGAAAAAGAAGATTGCATTGCAAGGCGAAGTTCCTAGCCCAATTGATGCTCCAAGTGGCTGCGCTTTCTCAACCCGCTGCCCTTATGTAATGGATATTTGCAAAACTACTAGACCTACCCTAAGAATTGCCTCTGATAGTAAACCTAATCATCAAGTGGCATGTCATCTTGATACCCCACCGACAGGAGCAAATAAATGAGCACACCTTCAAATCCAAGAATTCTTAAAGGTGTTGTGCCTCCAGTCTGCACACCTTTTACTCCAGATTACCAAGTTGATGAAAGTTCACTACGTCGCTTAATCAATCACCTAATTGATGGTGGTGTTCACGGCCTATTTATTTTGGGTTCTACTAGCGAGGTTGCTTACTTAACTGACAAGAATCGTGCGGAAGTAATTCGGATTACTATGGACGAGGTTAAGGGCCGAGTTCCAGTAGTTGTTGGAGCAATTGACACCACAACTTTGCGGGTCATCGAGCATGTTAAGACCGCGGTAGCTGCCGGTGTTGAGGGCATCGTGATTACAGCGCCCTTCTACGTCCGCACCCATCCGGCTGAAATCGCGAACCACTTCCGATT
>JBEDAQ010000113.1:0-3702 GCA_041177685.1 Actinomycetota bacterium
CTCCCCCATTAAATTTTGAGACCTTCTCAATCTCGGATTTCAAATCTTGAATTACTTCAGTTCGTTTCTTTATCTCATTTGATGGATGGACCGGGCTTGTCATGGCCCATGGATAAGCCATTTATGGCTGACAGGCTTTGCAAGAATGGGAATGACTTGTTTATAATTTTTAAACACCATATTCGGGTATCGCTAAGTGTTACTGAGCGTGTAACTTGATAAATCCTCGCCCAGCTTGTTTAAGTCTTGATCGCTAATTAGGCAAGACCCTCTGTTAAGGCTATTTTCATTGTTTGCTCATTGTGGGCTCCGTTAGGCGGTTTTTGGCTGCTCCGAGGAGGATTTTGCAATGCTAGAATTGCGTTCTTGCCAAACACCTCGCCAGTGCAAAAACTCGAGAAGGTTTGCAAGATGAATTACCAGGTTGTTTCATCAAGAAACTAAACCATGTAGGACGTGGTGGGCGTAGCTCAGCTGGTAGAGCACCCGGTTGTGGTCCGGGATGTCGCGGGTTCGAGCCCCGTCGCTCACCCCACTAACTCCAAGGCGAGTTCATTAATTTAAGCCTAATTTTTCGGCTGAATTTTACCGTTGATCATTCCCTTTTCAGAGCTGGTGACACTCCCCAGTCGGAACAATGCTATCGACACTCTTGGCTACTCAAAATCCTGACCATTGCTTCCTGCTCGGCTCGGGTAACCCATAGTCCATATTTCGCTTTAACATTAATTTGCAGAGCCACATATTTGCAACGAAATGGTTTGTAGGGCGGTAACCAGGTAGCTGCATCTCCATCGCCTTTTTGCGAATTTAGCGAGCCTTTGACCGCCAAAAGATTTATCGGGTCGTTAGCAAATGCAGTTCGCTCTTTAAGACTCGATTGGAAAATTCCAGTTTGCCAAGCATTTGAAAGTGAGACCACATGATCGATTTGAACTAACATGCTACTTTTTTGGCCACGCTCAAATTTGATTTCCATATTCGAAAATGGATCTAGAAGCACTCCACTTTCGATAACACAATCTCTGGTTTTTTCCCGAAAAACAACATTAATTAAGTCACGCTTCAAAATGTCATTTCTAGTATCACATCCGTTGCGATCTACATCAGACCATTGCGGACCAAAAGCTGCTCTTGAGTATCCGGTTTTTGGCGCTCTGCCCTTAATAGGAATCTGTTTTAGAATTTCTAAAGATTGTTGTGAAGTAAGTCCAATCTCGAGGCTTTTTTGCACACCCTTGCTTTGCGTCGACTCAGTTAAAGCCTCGGTTATGGTCAACTCCCAAGAAGATTGATAGTTATTCTGCTTCTCATCGCCGGCGGCGGGAGCAACTGAAAGGCTGAACGCTGAAATGGTCAAAATTGCTATTGGAAAAGGTTTGAGAAACTTTCGCCGGCATCTTGCCGCTCTTCCTCGCTGCAACTTCACACCATAATTCTCCCGTAAAAACCTCAAAAATCACCGGTGTGCAAAACGGACTTTGAGGCGAGAATAATCAGAATAAACCTCGATGCGAGCCATAAAACTTGAAATTAGACGTAGAACCCTCAAGTATGCGTCGAATTGGTATCTCAGGCTCAAGTGGTTATAGTTTCCCCCGCTTGTCCGTACGCACGGTCAACGGGTTGTTAGCTCAGTTGGTAGAGCAGGTGACTCTTAATCACCGGGTCGTAGGTTCGATCCCTACACAACCCACTTTTTTTATTAGGACCCTCTGGGCGAAACTCGCCTCAACAATCCAAACCGTTGCACTCGAAAGATTGATTTTCGTCCTACTTTTGGATGGCCCTGCGTTTTATATAAAGAAAAAACCATCAAAAATTAGTCTCGTCTGGAAATTGGAATCGCTTTGAGGCCGCGCTTTTCCTTAACAATCATGACCTCTGGAGCTTCAGTGGAATTGACCAGATCTAAAACCCTCTGGCGATCCCATTGACCATCCATCTCTCCATTGGATTCTTGATCGGCTTTGATTTTGCCCATCAAATTGGAGCCATCCTGCAAAGCCCGCCACATTTGAACTTGTCCGCTAAATTCTCGCTTTAATAGTGCAACCAACTCTTTATCCTTAGGTCCAACCAAAACAATGAACCTCTCGCGCTCAGATTTTCTAATATCGACGGAACGCTCTTGGCGGTAAATACTCCAGTGATACCAGCCAATTCCCGCATTAGATAACAATATTGCCAAGGCAAAACGCATCTCTCTCAAAGTCTCTACACCTAATTGATTATTAAGTAGGTTGTCCAGGAGTATAAAAACTGCTGTAAGAAGTGATATGACAGCAGCGACAGATGCAACGCCGAAGAGCATCAATAGAAATATACGTCTCGTCGGCGAGGAAATTTCTTCGCCTCCTTCAACAACGTGAGCTTCGATTCTGGACCAGAAGAAATACCAGATTGGTGCTCCAACTAATATCAAAGTAATAGCAATCATCAAGGTGTTGCTCGAGCTTGTTGTTGAGACTATTTCCCCAGGAGTTACGGACTCTAAAATCGCGACAATAATCATCATCAAACCAGCCGCAGCTGAAATCAGGCTGATGCCAGAGATTATGTACTCATAAACCCTTCTAATCTCATCGCGAGATTTAATTGATGAAGCTTTTAAAGTGTTCACTACTCGACCGTGATACCACCACACCGCTAGACCAGCAATTACTCCGCCCAAAGCAGCGGCGCTGCTATCAAAATGCTTACTAGCCAACTCTTCTTGCGGGTCACCAACTGTCCAGACCAAAAGATCGTAAATAACTACGCTAGATGAGACAACCAGAGTTATGAAACCTCCAGCCACGCCAATCAGCAAGACATAGGAGTACCAGATTAGTTCGCGGGTTGAATTCAAGGCCTTAGCTAGCCAATACTGATACCAAACCGGCAAACCAACGATTACCAAAATTATAAATTTGATTGTTGGATTAGTGGTTTGCACCAGCAAAGCTTTTTCATCGGTTTCGATACCTAATCTGGCAATACTGGAAATCAGACCACCTAAACCGAAACTCAACGTTCCAAGGCCTATAAGGGAGCCGATTACATAATGAATTCGGGCATCATCTTCCGTGCTATTGCTTTGAATTAATTGCCAATGGGCAATCCATACCAAACTCCAAACTAGAAAGCTGGAGAGCTGTTGTCCGCTAAAAGCAGCGTTTCCTATCGCCCAATTCAAAACTGAGTATGCGGAGGTCATTGAAGTAGCCAGTGCAGAAACAGAGGTCACTGTCAGATAAGTATTCCAAGCTGCCGAATGACGCTCTGATGGATCATGGTTGAGAGTGCGTCGAGTCCACAATCCAACTGCGATATAAAGAGGTATTCCAATAATTACAAAGGTTAAATCTCTGGCTAGATCACTACGGCTCTCAGCAATTACCTGGCCTGAATCAAATAACCTACCAATCAATCCTGAAATTCCAGTTGCAGAAACAATCAGAAGCCCAAATAGCAATAGATATTGAAACAATCTCCGAATAGAGAATGTGCTGGGAGCGCCCCCTGAATCTTTGGCAAATAATTTGCGAGCAACAACAATAATAATCAGTATGAAGAATAAGGGAATGAGTAAGCCGAAGATCATTTATTCATCTCCCCACAGGAGTACATAGGCCAAGGAATTCCTTGGATTCGCCAGTTTCCAGATTCTTTAATCAACCGAAAACTATGCTTCTCAGTGTAGTAATCATCAAATGGTCC
>JBEDAQ010000114.1:0-2825 GCA_041177685.1 Actinomycetota bacterium
GAAAAAATACAATCTGATTGAGCCGTTTGTGCGTGAGGTGCCTACCAATGGTTCGGCCGTTGATCGATTGTCTAGAGTTCGCTTTCTAGCTCAGAATGGCTACAACTTAATTATCGCGGTAGGACCTGGATATCGCGAGACGGTCCGGAGGGTTTCTATGGAGTACCCGCAAATTCAGTTTGCGGTGATAAATGACAAAGCCATTGGACAGATGAATGTTTCAAATATCTACTACCGGGAAGATCATGGTGCATATCTAGCCGGAGTGATTTCAGCAATATTCACTAAGAGAAAAAGTATTGGCTTCATTGGCAGCGAACCGGAGTTGTTGTCCAGCTTTAGCGCTGGAGCGCGCGCAATTTCCAAGAATGTTCGGGTTGTTAACATCCCTTATCCTGATTCGAATTCTGAGCTTAAGTCTGGGTTAGAAAAGATTGATGTTGGATATTCGACTTGGGATGGAGACGCCTCGGTTCTCACCACGGTTCTAGATGGCTACGCCAGTAAAGTTAAGTTGATTGTGGAAGGTCCCGATCAATACTTTTCAGAACTTAACTCTTCACAAAGAGTTATATTGGCCTCTATAAATAAAGATCTTTCCCGTCCAATAGATCAATTAGTAGCAGCTGCATTAAAGGAGCGGGCCATAATTGATGTACTTGATGAATCAGAGGGAATCTATGGACGGGAGTACAGCTTAAGAAATCGGGGAGTTTCCTTCACAATGGTCGCTCCGATTAACAGCACGCAGCGAGATCGGATAAATCTTGAGATTAAGAAGTTTTTAGCTAATCCAAAATCAAGATAGGTTTTTAAGCAGGTGGGCGGCCTCTGCCTTGCTGGGATAAGAGGATTGAGTCCCTTTCCGTGTAACGCTGTCAGAGGCGCAGGCGCATCCAAGTTGTACTGACTTTTCCACCTCAAAACCTGAGGCCAAACCATAGGCAAAGGCCCCGACAAAAGAATCTCCCGCCCCAGTTGAATCTATAGCTTTAACTTTGGGGGCTGAAACATAAATTACCTTCCCGTTGCTGTCGGTGTAGGCAGCACCTTTCTCGCCAAGAGTTACGACAAAATTGCAGCCTAGATGTTTGGCAACTTTGGAGATTTCAACCTCATCATCGGGTTGCTTTCCATCTGGATTTAAACCGGCAAACTCGGTTTCATTTGGAATTATCCAGTCACATAAAGAAATTAATTCTGGCGAAAGCGGTGCAAATGGTGCGGGATTTAAAATTGTTGTGATCCCCATGCTGCGGGCCCGTCTAAATGCAGCGCTGGTAACCGCTTGAGGAATCTCGAGTTGTCCAATAACAACTTTGGCCTTGGGTAGAGCGGAGATTGCATCTTCGGCTTGCTGCGGAGTCATCGCATTGTTGGCACCTGGAACGCAGATAATCCGATTAGTTCCGCTGGGTTCTACCCAAATCGGGGCAACCCCGCTCGCTCCGGAAACTCGGGCTATAAAGGTGGTATCGATGCCCTGATCATGAAAATTCTTCAAAGTGGTGTCGCCAAATACATCATCTCCCAAGGTGTTCACCATGGAAACCTTGGCACCCAAGCGACTAGCCATTACCGCTTGATTAGCACCTTTGCCACCAAAACCAAGAGAAAATGAGTCTCCAATCACAGTTTCGCCGGCGCTGGGAATCTTTTGAGAGTAGGCGATCATGTCAATCATGGTGCTGCCTACAACCACAATCTCAGGCGGGGAATTCTCGCTAAAAACCGACATAGACACCTGACTTCTTGGGAGGGAGGGTTCTAGACGGGACGATACTCCAAGCGATAAGTTATCTGCAATCGTTTTTAGCAATTTGTTAAAGATGAGTTACTAGCTTTTGGGGAGCGGAAATGTCCAATGCGACAATTTCAGATGTAGCCAAGAAAGTTGGCGTCTCTGAATCAACTATCTCCCGATACTTAAGCGGATTTAAAGTCCGCAACTCCGAATCAATTAGAAAAGCAATCAAGGATTTAAATTATCGGCCCAACATCATGGCCCGAAACCTAAAGTCAGGCAAAACCGGCATGGTTGCGGTCATAGTTCCTGACATCACCAACCCATTTTTCGCAGCTGTTGTTCGTGGAGCAGAGGTAGCGGCAGGGGATGAGTACATGTTGCAATTGATCTCAACTGGAGATGATCCAGTAAGGGAAGAGGCCGCTATACGAAGATTGAATGGCCGCGTTGATGGTTTGATTTATGTTCCTGCTAAGGAAGACTCAGATGCAATTACAGAGTTAGAGGATTACGCATTTCCAGTAGTTTTCGTAGATAGAGTCATTAGCAATCTTTCTGGTTTTGATTCGGTGTTAGCTGATAATCAAACCGGAGCAACACTTGCTACCAAACACTTAATTGATCATGGACATTCAGCAATTGCGCACATTGCCGGTCCTAGTGCATCAACTCCAGGTAAAGGCAGAACCGAGGGTTACTTCGCGGCTCTGAAAAAAGCCAAGATCGAGAAGAATCATGATTACCATGTTGAATCAGATTTCACCGTGCTGGGCGGTTATCAAGCCATGATGAGTTTGTTAGCACTGAAAAAGCGACCTAGCGCGGTATTTGTGGGCAATAATCTAATGACAATAGGGGCGTTGAAGGCGCTAAGAGAATCAAAGGTTAATGTGCCAGATGAAATGGCGGTCATCGGTTTTGATGATCATGAACTATCAGATTTGGTTAACCCTCCACTAACGGTCATCTCACGGGATGCCCACTTGCAAGGTGCGTTGGCTATGTCGACGTTGCTCGAGCGAATAAGAGATGGTTACCAATTTCCCCCTAAGCAACTCAAGGTTGATTCCAATCTTGT
>JBEDAQ010000115.1:0-4087 GCA_041177685.1 Actinomycetota bacterium
ATGCGTCAGACCAACTTGCTGCAGTATTCATTAATGGACAACGCGCAGAGTTAGTAACCAATACCGTTCTTGATAAAAACAAACCAATGATTTTTGAAGGTGACTCAGCAAATGCAAAAGCAAAAGTCGCAGCCTTGGGTGAAAAACCAGGTTATCGCGTGCCGGTAGTTTTCTACTTTGCTAAAGGTGGCAAAGTAGAGCTAGATGCACTTGTTGTTGCAAATACCGGAATCTACAGCTCCATTTTGTAACCCAAACCGCGAACGGTTTGAATAACAGTTGGATTTGCCGGATCGGTTTCAATTTTGGCACGCAACCTTTTGATGTGAACATCTAAAGTCTTGGTATCTCCCACATAATCACTACCCCACACCCGATCAATTAACTGCATACGGGTTAGTACTCTGCCGGCATTACGCATCAAGAATTCAAGTAGTTCAAACTCTTTTAGCGGCAAAGAGACTGGAATGCCATTTACTGAAACCTGATGGCGATCTATATCCATTCGAATCGAGTTGACCGTCATTACTCCGGGTTCGTTTTCAATTCCCTCGCCAGAATTTCTTCTCAACACCGCCCTGATGCGGGCAACCAGCTCGCGGGAGGAGTAGGGCTTAGTCACATAGTCATCGGCACCAATTTCTAAGCCAACTACCTTGTCTACCTCTGAATCCTTAGCGGTTAGCATGATGATGGGCACCCGGGATTTGGCACGTATCTGACGGCAAACCTCGGTTCCTGAGACCTCAGGGATCATTAAATCCAGCAGCACTAAATCAATCCCACCCTGATCAAATTTGCGCATCGCCTCTGCACCATTTTCAGCTGTAACAACTGAGAATCCTTCTTTACCCAAAAGGAACTCCAGGGCTTCCGAGAATGATGACTCATCCTCAACAATCAGAATTTTGGTCATGACTTCCTTCCCTCTTCATTACCGGCAACTGGGAGTTGCAGGGTAAATGTGCTGCCTACGCCAACCTTGCTCCAAACCTTCACATCGCCACCGTGATTCAGCGCCACATGTTTCACAATTGATAATCCCAAACCGGTTCCTCCAGTCAATCTTGATCGAGCTGGGTCAACCCGGTAAAACCTTTCAAAGATTCGATTCAAGTCATTTTCTGCGATTCCGATACCTTGATCAGTGACATTGATTTCGACAATCTCAACCCCATCCTTAGAGGTGTGATCAGTAGCAATAGAAACCTTGGTGCGCTCTGGACTGTAATTTACTGCGTTTTCAATCAAATTATGTACTGCGGTAATTAATTGATCTCTATCTCCGATAACTGATGCATCGACGATATCTCCAACATTCAAAGTAATACCTCTTTGCTCGGAGGAGAACTGTGCCTGATCCACAGCTTCCCTGATAATTTCATTTATAGAAATCTCATCTGCTTTTTGTAATGGATCACTGCTCTGTAATCTTGAGAGATCAATAATTTCCTGAACCAAATCCGCTAGTCGTTTTGCTTCATTTTGCATTCGAGTAGCAAACTTAATAACCGCCTCGGGTTCATCCTTTGCGCCCAGAATTGCTTCACTTAACAGGCCCAATGCTCCAATCGGCGTTTTTAACTCATGAGAAACATTTGCTACAAAGTCCCTACGCACTGCATCAATTCGACGGGCTTCACTTTCATCTGCAATCAAAACTAAAACCATGCCCTCGTCATTGAGTGGCGCAACTGAAACCTTCAACTCGCGCTTTCCTGAGCCAATCGGACCACGGGCAATTTCAATTGCCCCGCGATGAGTTTGATTGGTCCTTCGAACAACACGTATCAGCGCCATCAACTCTTCACTCGTGATTCGGCCATCTTTGATAACGCCGAAATTTGCAATCTCATCTGATTGAAAGAGGATTCGTTCACCCGGAATCAAGACAATTGATTCGACCTCTAAGGAGTTGAGGGTTTTTAGCAAAATCTCAGGAAGTTCATCGGAGTAAGAGTTCTCGCTAACTTCTTTGCGAAACTTCATGGCTCAATACTACGAAAGCCACCCCATATCGTCACTTAGCCGCGATTTACCAGTTGTTTACCACGGTGTTGCCCGCCATTTACTTAAATAGTTCACTTGCTCGCAAAAAAGCAATACCTTTAGCCCATGAGTTGGCTTCGAAGCGCGTTTCAAGATGAATTAGATGGAGTTACCGCATCACTAGTTGGACTTTCCACTTTGGTCTCTGATGCAATTTCAAAATCCACCCATGCTTTATTAACCGCTGATCTCTCTGAGGCAGAGGCCGTCATAGCCGCTGATGACAGAGTGGATGATATCCAGCATGAATTAGATGCCCGCATTATCGACATCATTGCTCGCCAACAACCGGTTGCATCCGATCTTCGAGCTCTAGTCACTGCACTTCGAATGAGTGCAGATCTAGAGCGTATGGGAGATATGGCTCATCACATTGCCAAAATCACTCGACTGCGTCATCCAGGTGCAGCGGTCCCTTCAGAACTTCTTCTTACCATTGAAGAGATGGGCAAAGTTGCTCGTGTCATATCTGACAAGGTTGGTGGAATCATCAACTCCAGAGATATTGATAAGGCTTTAGAGGTTGAGCGTGATGATGATGAAATGGATAAGTTGCATCGAAAATTATTTACAACCTTGCTAGATCCATCTTGGGAACATGGAATCGAAACAGCGATTGATATAACTTTGATTGGTCGTTACTACGAACGGTATGCAGATCACGCTGTATCTGTTGCTCGCAGGGTTTATTTCCAGGTAACTGGAAAGTACAGCACTAAGAGTTAATTACTTCTTACCCTGGTTAGCTACCGCTTCAATTGCAGCCGCTGCTGCAGCTGGATCTAAGTACTCACCCATTTTTACAATCGGCTCATAATCTTCATCAAAGGTGTAAAGCAGAGGAATACCGGTTGGGATATTTACCTCGGCGATATCCTCATCTGAGATACAGGCCAGGAACTTAACAATCGCTCTGATGGAGTTGCCATGTGCGGCAACCAAAACATTTTTGCCCGCGCGTAAATCACGATCAATCTCGCTATGCAGATATGGCAATAAGCGCTCGACAACATCCTTCAAACACTCGGTTCTTGGCATATCGGCGCCTAAATCGGCATACCGCGGATCGCCAAACTGTGAGTATTTGTCATCTTCGGCAATCGGCGGAGGTGGAACATCAAAAGAACGGCGCCACAGCTTGAACTGCTCCTCGCCATAAGCCGCCAAGGTTTCCTTCTTGTCTTTACCTTGAAGCGCACCGTAATGACGCTCATTTAAACGCCAAGAACGGTAAACCGGAATCCAATGTCTATCGCACTCATCAAGTGCTAGCTGTGAGGTATGAATTGCCCGACGTAACAAAGAGGTATGTACGACATCAGGCAACAACCCTTTTTCCTTCAACAGCTGACCGCCGCGGCGCGCCTCTTGCTCACCTTTTTCAGAGAGTCTGACATCTACCCAGCCAGTGAAAAGATTTTTCGCGTTCCATTCACTCTCACCATGGCGCAACAAGATTAATTTTCCGAGGGTCATGGCTTTATCTTAATTAGTTTCAAATCAGGTGCGCAAACGCTTCAAGATTTGCCAGCGATTCACCTCGGGAAACCCGCCAGGCCCACTCACGTCTAATCGCGCTGCTAAAACCCAGCTCTAATAATGGATTAAAAGATGAGTCGGAGTACTGCAAGACCGCACCAATAACTCGATCCAACTCTTTTTCGGTAACTGCGCTAAATGGCAAGCGGCCCACTAAATAAATATCGCCCAACTCATTTACCGCAAAGGCAACGCAATACATCGTGGCGTTTTTCTTCAACAACCATTCATGCACCACATCTGCATTCTCATCTGGTTTGCGGATCACAAAGGCGTTGATGCTTAAGGATTGATCTCCAACAACTAACGCACAGTGGGTCTGTAACTTCTTTTCCCCTGGGAGAGTTAGTAGGTAAGTGTTTTCATTTCTCTTTTCAAAATCTATGTTATGAGAATCAAGAAACTCATCAATGGTGGCTAACGCCATTGCACGGGTCGACATTGATTAAGCCAAACTACGGATTGCTTGCGATCCTTCAGAAAGAACCCGGTCGTAAAC